>DAIAOV010000120.1 GCA_027437055.1 Legionella sp.
GTAATAGGATAGACTGCGCCATACCCTCCCTTCCCTATCGGTGATTGACACGGGTCATAGACTTCAAATCGTTCACCTTCGCGTCCTTGTTTTCTTCTACGTTTTAGTAATGCTTGTGTAAAATTAAATTGATATTGAATAGAACCATATGTATATTCATAGTCTTGATGTTCGGTCCATTTTTTTTCAGCACTACCTTCGCTTAAAAATGACAGCAATGCTTCCCGATATTGCAAATTAAACTCATCAATTTTTAAAGGATTAACAATGAGCTTAACTACTGTTGACATGAAGTTTTGTGAGTTATTACTAATTCTGCATTATTGTATAGCAAAAAGCTGCTTTTGTTAATTTTCTTAGGTTTTGCTAATTAACAGGCTCTTATATCGTTCATTAATCGCAAAAAATGTAGTATAAAATTGGATAAAAATGGATTCTATATTTTTTATTTCAAGGAGAGAGGTATGAGTAACAGTCTAAGTTCTAGTAGTATCAGAGACTTTAAAGCAAATAAAGCAAAACACTCCGAACAATTATTGGAATTAACCTCCACTAAATTTGATCTCGGCAACAAAAATCATATCAATGCCCTGAACGAATATATAAATAGTTTTGAATGTACTGCAAATCAACATTACCTTTTTCAATCTCTATGTGCAGGCTTTAAAGACTGGAAACTTATTTGGCTTTTAGGGTATTTCGTGCCTACATCAATTACGCTTTATTACTTCACCGCTAACGTTGCAGGATATTTTTTAGATCGATTTAGTTTAGACCGATTTCACAATCAGCTAGCAGAAATGGAACATATCTATAATTGGTGTCTTAAAGACGGAAAAGAAAAATATGATGCCAAATCAGACAATGCCGAGAAATTAGCTCATCCGGAAATTCAGCGTCTAATAAAATTAATGGCACCATTAATAGAAGACACTAAGTTTATGGTAGCTTGGCCTAAAGAAACGGGACAAAATCAGGAAAAAAGTATGATCGAACGAACTGTTACAACAGTTGGCAGTGCAGTAAACGCAACTTGTAATGCAGCATACTCAGTCTACTCTTGGTTCTCTTCTTCTAATAAACCTAAAGTCGAAAGTAAACCTACAATGGACGTTCATAGTTTAAAAGTCGCTGTTGAAACTCGCAGTTTTGATGTTGATGTTGTAAGTGGATTTAAACAAGCAATGTCCTATTTTGCTCTCAGTCCAGAATTTAAAAAGATTCTATCAACCGAAATAAAGCAAATAGATATAGTCCCTGCTCCACTTAAGGTTTTTTTAGCCACAAAATCTCACGTAATGTAGACAATGCACAAATGTCTAATAATGGTTGGGTTATGCTGCGCTAACCCAACCTATGCACGATACTTAATATTCCTGATTTGAAAGTAGCAATTGAAACTCGCAGTAATTATTTGAAGTTAGTGAAATTGCCAAAACTTTTAATGTCCATAAAGCAACTATTTACCGTCTTTCTGAAGCTATATGCAATGAAATTTAATTCATCTTAGAATATAACGACTGAGTTATATCTTCTTCTTGGCCGTTGTTGGAGTTAGAGTTAAATGATCCTGTTTTCTGTAGCAGCAAATTAATGGAAGGACGTTTTGCAATAGCTGATAAAATTGTGACTGTATAAGAAAGATCAGGGATTTTCTCTTGATAATTACTTGTTATGTCATTAATGAATGCTTCACTTAATTCAGGACTTGGTATGTAAGGCAAGTAACGTGCGATAGAAGTTATGATAAAACAACGCAATTCATTTTGATCTTTAAAAGTTATTGTTTTAGAGCAATGACTAACTTTACGATCTATAAATCCAACTTGCCTTAATATCTCATCATATTGTTCGTCTGTAAATGTTACCCGCTTGTTATCTAATTTAGTAAAAAAATTATTCCATTTTTCTGATTTTACAGTTTCTTGAATTACTGTAGATAATGTTGAACCCATTACTGGAAAAAGAACAATTAATTGCCCTTCTTTTTTAAGATATTGATAAAGATTATTAGTAAATACTTGTTGTTGCTCCATGGGAATATGTGATACAGCCCATGAACATATTATTAAATCTGCTGATTTCCTGAGAGATTCATTAAGTGTAGTAAGATCCTCGAGTAAAAAAGAAACATTATCCTGTGAATATTTCTCTTTAGCAAACTCAATCATGTTTTCTGCATTATCTAATCCTAAAATGTTACAATTAGGTAAATAACCTCCAAGAAAACCAACTAAATTACCAGAACCACAGCAGGCATCAATGATAGTTTCTCCTCCATGCATATGAGTCTTATCCAAAAAATCTAAAACAACAGACTTGGTAGTTACAATTTGTGGAATAGACTGATCATATAGTTCAGGAGAAATGGGGTACTGTGGCACTTTTTATCCTTATTTTAGAGATCTGAATTAATTTTCTTTGCTTAGGATATCAATATTTTTTTATTTTTAAAACAATTAGTAAATCCTACCCTTCAATAAATTCCTTAAGTTGGCGCGATTACGTGAACAGTTACGAAAATTAATACATTAACCCCCTTGTTTTCTTATTATGATTTCAGTGAAAGAGCTACGTAAGTAAAAACCTCGGGGTAATGTTTTTATCTTATTACCTTCTTCATCATAGCCATAGCATAAAGACTTACCATTAGCCCCTTTGGGACGCACTTGTAAATACATGCCCGCCTTAGCATCTATAGTAGCAAGTTGGCCTGTCGTTATTTGTAATGTTAGATAATTCCAATCCTCTGCAAGTATTTGTTCCTCTTGCTGATCAGGAGACCATAGAAAACCTCGCCCTATTCTTCTATGAAGATAAGGAATATCAGTATCGCCTTCAATTGGAATCCATAGGACACGTTTTAATTTGGCATAACATTGCGATGAGCGCCAATTCTCTTGATGAATAGTAAGTAAGGGGATAGAAGTAATAAAAGTAGATTCTGTAGGTTTACCTGATTTCGCTATAGGAAGCGTTTTTAATTCTATTCCTAAGTGTTGGAAATCAGGTAACGCTTTATTATTAGCATTGGCTCCTAAAGCTAATTCAATAGCCTGTCCCACCCAACCTTTTCGCTGATTCGATTGCTCAGGAATCATCAAACCAAGTTCCATGGCTAATTGACCGAAACTAAAGCCCTCGAATAGTTTACAACGCTCGATGAGCTCATCTTCAGTTCTCGGTAGGAACGTGCTTTTTAACATGAAGATCACCGTGCCCCTCTTTGATTTCAATAGCAATTGGTTCTACTGGAGGTCTGATTCCTGCTGCTTTAAACTGGGCCGTAATGGCAAAAAGTACTTTTGATTTGATTTCAACACGGCTATGAGTCTGCACATTAATAAAATAACGCGCTTCGAATTCAATTAATGCTTCATCAATTTTTTTCAGAAAAACCTGGGCAGGAGGATCTGCTTCGATTTCAGGGATAATAGCAAGAACATCTAAAATCAATTGTTGAATCATTACAGGATCATCTGCCCGACTGACTTTAATGGGTACAACGGTTCTCACTATGCTGTCTTGATGAGTCCAATTAGTGAATGGCTTATTAAATGTTTCTGCATTGGGTATTAAGACCTCCATATTATCCCAAGAACAAACTCTCATAGTACGAATACCTATATGCTCCACTCGCCCTTCATGTTCACCAATAGTAATCAAATCTCCTTCCCTAACGGGTCTTTCAATAAGCAGCATAATTCCGCCAACAATATTGCTGGCAAAATCTCTTAAACCAAACCCCATACCCACAGCAAGTCCCCCTAAAATCATAGACATACCGCTAAAGTCAAGGCCCAAGACATGCAGCGTAATAAATGCCCCTAATAAAATAATGGTGTATTGAGTAAATACAGACAAACTATTACGAATTCCTGCATCTTTAGCATTTTTAAATAACCAGCGATAACAAAACTCACGAGTCCATTTAGCGGCCCAAGTAAAAACCGCCAACACGATTAAAAATTCTATGGTACTCATCACAGTAACGTGAATGCCAGGCAAATTGACAATGGTATATTGAGCCAGTTTTTCTAGGCTCGTGATTACTAGTGAATCTGAGTGCCAACCATAGAGTTGAAATAAAACCAGGATACTGAATAAAATTAGAATAATACGCAATATTTTATCTAAGGGTTTTAAAAATACTTCTATCCATAGCCAACCGTTGCGTAACGAGGAAATCATCCATTCGGAAAATAGTTCCAAAGCGTCAAATACTAGACCTCTACTTAAGATATAGCCTACCAAGATGGATAACAGGTACGCTTGATAGCGGCACATAGTCCAAGCTAAATTGACGAATCCTAATAAACCGATAATTGCCGTTGTAAATAAGGTAATAGGTACCAAGACAACTAATAAAGAAATCGCATTTTTAAAATATCGCTTTTTATATTTTAAAAATGGCATTAATAAGTAAGGGATAACGTCTTTACTTTTCCAGGCCACCAAAGAAACTGCCAAGATAAACAGCATGAACGCTCGGTTAAAAATATCTTGAATCAGCAATGGTAAAGGATATATATGACTAAATACCATCAAGGCGGTAGTCCAACCGCCAAATAGTAGCAGCCACTTCAAACGGTAATATAATTTCACATCTTTACCGGAAGAATCCGAAATTCGCTCTAGCAAAGCAAGGCGAGCAATTAAGATCAATATTCTAAAAGTAAACCATACTGAGATTAGATTAAATAATAATTGATAATTGGCAAAAGAAATATTGGTAAAATACAATACAGACCATGCCATAGAAAACAGACAAAGATAAGGTATATTTCTCTGTACTAGAGTCAATGTTCCATCATAGAGATAGCCAGCCAATCGAGAACGCTCTTTATCATTGCTTAACGACTTTAAAAAGCGGTTTAAGGTGAAGAATACCACCATGCATAAAGTAAGAATAACCCATAAAATGGCAGCAGGAAGAGTATCAAGCCAGGTATAACTGTCATAAACTTTTAGGGTTAATGTTTTAACATATTTATAGAGTAAATTGGGAATCTCAATTAACTTATTAACAATAACGGGCAAATTCTCCATGTTATATTCAGCGAGACTCTGCCGTGAAGACATAAGTTTTTTTAATTGGTTTTGCGCATCATCTATTTGATTCTGCACTGCTAATTTTTGTGCAGCAACATCACTCAGTTGCCTATTTAATTCTTTTTGCAAGGCGTTAATGGATTTTTTTAAATGAGCATCAACCATCAATTTGGATTCATTATTGATGGTATTCGTCATTTGCTGAAGCGATTTTTCAATGTTAACGTATTGTCTAAGGCTCTCTTTATAAGTGTCTAAGGCCAACTGTAAGGTCTTAGTATCTGTATTTTTTAATAATAAAATTTTAGCTTTAATGACCATCTTCTGTAAATTCAACGCATTGATGTTTTGATGAATCAAGGCAATGTGTTGATTATTGATCAGTAAATTCACTTCATTATTTATTTGAAAATTAGGGCTATTTGTCTTATGTTTTTTATCATTGTTGTTGATATTACTTTGATAAAGTTGATTTAATTCCTGATTTAATTTAGCTTTAGTTAATTTAATCTGCTCTAGTTGCTGTTCTAATTCATAATTTTTTTTCCATAACTGCAACTCTTTAATTTCATCATTTAAAGAAACTACAAGTTCCCGGGCCAATATTAAATTTTCATTAATTAGTTCAATTGTCTTTTTATTTACAGTAATTAACGTTTCTACTTTAGCTACGCGCTCCTGAATGCTGATTTCAGCACTAGCCAAGGGGAGTTGTTGTAAATATTTTAGTCGCTGATTCAAAGCAGCTTGTTGTTTATTTTGATTATCTAGAAACCCTTCCAAACTCTGAATTTTGGCCTGAGTCATAGTTAACATTGACGAAATTTGCTGTGTTTTTAAATTATATTGCGACTCATTTTTTGGTGGAACATTTTGAGCTGCATTATTTATAGCAATAGTTAAATGAGTCTTTTCTTGAGCAAGATATTCAATGAGAGTCGCTTTACTTTCTTTGCTTGCTGTTGCGTCAGCAACTGTGCTGAACAATGAAAATAAGAAGAAAAAAAATAAATAGAAACACCACCAATTCTTAAAATTGGTGGTGTTATTAAAAGATTTATTTTGTCGTAACATTTGGTGCAAGTCTAATTCCTAGTTCATTAAGTTGTGCAGTGCCAGTTGGCGACGGTGCATTAGTTAAGAGACAGGAGGCCGTCTGAGTTTTTGGAAAAGCAATAACATCTCGTATCGATGTTGAATCAGTAAGAAGCATTGCTAATCTATCGATCCCTAAAGCAATTCCTCCGTGAGGTGGTGCACCGTATTGCAAGGCATCAAGTAAGAATCCAAATTTTTCTTGGGCTTCTTGTTCATTAATGCCAATTAATTCAAATACGGTCTGTTGTAGTTCGGATTGATGAATACGAATGGATCCGCCACCAATCTCATAACCATTAATCACTATGTCATAAGCTTTAGCTATTGACTCTGTAGGCTTAGAACGTAGTGCCTCAGAAGATAAATTTCTGGGCGATGTAAATGGATGATGCATCGGTTGTAATTTTTGATTTTCATGATCCATTTCAAACATTGGCCAATCAACAACCCATAATAACTGCCATCCCTCGCTTAATAGTTTTCTATCGTGACCGAGCTTGATTCTCAGGGCCCCCATTGCCTCATTGACGATGTACTCTTTATCAGCGCCAAAGAAAATAACATCTCCTGTTTGCGCATTAACGCGTTTCAAAATAGCATGAATGGCATCTTCAGATAAGAATTTTAAAATAGGTGATTGTAATCCTTCCATACCCGCAGCAAGATCGTTCACCTTGATATAAGCCAACCCTTTAGCGCCATAAATACCAACGAACTGTCCATAACCATCTAAATCTTTTCTACTTAGATCACAACCATTAGGTAATTTTAAGGCAACCACCCTGCCAGCATCATCATTTGCTGCAGTAGAAAATACTTTAAAATCACATTCTTTTACCAGATCAGCAATATCAACTAACTCTAGAGGATTACGTAGATCGGGTTTATCACTGCCGTATCGTCTCATCGCTTCCGCATAAGGCATTCTTGGTAATTGTTCCGGCAAATCTACATCGAGAATCTGTTTGAATACGACTTTTAATAACCCTTCAATGAGTTGTAAAATATTTTCTTCATCAATAAATGCCATTTCAATATCAAGCTGAGTAAATTCAGGTTGTCTGTCAGCTCGTAAATCTTCATCTCTAAAACAACGTACAATTTGATAATATTTATCAAAGCCGGATACCATTAATAACTGCTTAAATAATTGTGGCGATTGAGGTAAAGCATAAAATTGTCCCGGATGCACTCGAGAAGGCACCAAATAGTCTCGCGCCCCTTCTGGAGTTGCTTTAGTCAGCATAGGGGTTTCTATGTCTAGAAAATCTTTCTGATTCAAATAATTACGAATACAGCTAGTGAGTTTATGTCTTAATGTTAATTTGTTTTGCATTACGGTACGACGTAAGTCGATATAACGGTATTTATAGCGTAAATCTTCATTCACGATTTGATGATCATCAGGTAAAAACGGAGGAGTTGGTGATTGATTGAGAATTTCAAGCGTTGTTCCAACAACTTCTACGCGACCTGTAGCCATTTTCTCATTAACCATTCCTTCTGGTCGTCTACGTACGATTCCTGTGACACGAACCACAAACTCAGAACGTAATTTTTCAGCAACTGCGAAAGTATCCTTATTTTCTGGCTCATAAACAACTTGTAATAACCCTGATTTATCGCGTATGTCTAAAAAAACCACACCACCATGATCTCGTCTATTATGCACCCAACCACATACAGTGATTTCATTATTTAAACTTGATTCATTCACGGCTGAACAGTAGTGTGTACGCATAAAACCACCTATTAATTTTTATTTTATTGTTACTAATGGCATGCTAGTACTTGACTGCATGACACCTAAAGAGATTATAAATTTTAATGCTTCATCAATGCTCATATTTAATTCAATGGCTTCCTGTTTAGGAATCATAATTAGAAATCCTGATGTAGGATTGGGTGTTGTTGGTATAAATATAGAAATCATTTCATTATTAATATGGCTATTAATTTCAGCAGCTACGCCACCTGTTTGAAAACCTATAGTCCAAAGACCTTTACGAGGGTATTCAACTAATAATACTTTACGAAATGCTTCGCTATTCGTAGATAAAACAGTATTAATTACCTGCTTTACTGCATTGTATATGGAACGCACTAAGGGGATTCGTGACAAAATAGACTCACCCCAACTAACAAGCCGTTGACCAAAAAAATTGGTGGCGAAGATTCCAGTAGAAACCAACAAAACCAAGGATAATATAACACCAAAACCAGGAATATGTACCCCTATTAACCGTTCAGGTTGATAGGCATCTGGTATCAAAGCCAATGTATTATCAAGTAAATCGATAATAAAACGAAGAACTACTATGGTTATCAATATGGGCAACCATACCACGAGGCCAGCAAGTAGATAACTTCGTATCGATTTGGACTTCACTCAACATCACCCTTAGTCGTTTTCTTTTCGGTACTTGCTGCAGGCGCCGCTTCCTTAGATGCAGTACTACCTGAAGCATCGCTACCCCCTGCTTTATTACTGGAAGTATTTGTAGAGGAAGTGCCTTTATTTTTAAAATCGGTTGCGTACCAACCAGTCCCTTTAAGTTGAAATCCAGCCGCAGAAACCAGCTTGACTACCGAATTATTAAAACATACTGGGCATTGT
>DAIAOV010000121.1 GCA_027437055.1 Legionella sp.
TGAATAATAAAATTAAGTTAATTGTAATGGCACTATGTACTGCTAATTTGTCATCTTGCGTGATGGATGAGGATGGTTTTAATTCCAATTATGCACGTTATTATACTTATGAGAGTAGTAGCTCATATCCGTCAATGAATTATCAGATGAATAATTACCGCTATCAAGAGAGGCCAAGTCAAAGGGTTACTGTACCTGACTCTTACCACGTTGGTGAGTATCATTCACCAGTTTCTTTTAAAGACAGAGACAGAGATTGGGTGAGTAGTCAAAATCCACAGGGATATACCATTGAGGTGGCAGATGATGAAAAAGCAGCAAAAGTAGCTCAAAAACTTTATAAAGCGCCTAAAAGCGATAGAATGGCAGAGGTAAAGTATGAGCGAAATGGTAAATCCTACTATAAAGGAGTATATGGTACCTATGATAATGCCGAAGCTGCTCAAAAAGCATTAGATGCCCTTCCCGCTGAGGTGAAACAAGGCGCTGGAGTTAAAAGCTGGGGTAGTGTTCAGAGCAACTTGAATAACTAAACGAAGGATAAGCGTTCACGCAATGGCGTCAACATACTTCTTATGTTGAGGCCATTGACTGTTCACGGGGAGGGATTTCCTAATGCTGACACAATATTGAGGATAAGTGTTTATATTGTTTTAAGTTTCTAACTTGTGGCACTAATCATAATCATTAGTTTAGTCACCCCAGGTGTTTCGCTACGCTGAACATCAAATTGTTTCACCGTCATTGTATATCTGTCGTTAATTTTCGTTAACCAGCTCATGAATAATTGAAAAGGAACTGCTTCAAATGTTAATTGAATTTCTCCTGAACTGGTTTGTTGCAGTTGGTGTGCAACTTTTAGTGTAGGGTTATCTTTAAGTTGCGTAGCTAATAGGGTAAGTAGCTGGCTGTTATCTACTGTTTGCTTTGCTTTTTTTGATGCATAGCCTTCTTGTTTGACCTTTTGCATCCATGCCAGGGTTTCTGTTTTTTCAATGAGTTGGGTTCTTTTTTGAGTTAATTTATTAGCTAATGGAGCATAGAGAAATAGGTAATAGCAATAAATAAAAAGAGATAAGGCGGCAAGGATAAGCATCCATTTTTCTCGTTCGTTTAGAGTGCTTAGATAATTTTTCACGTTAACTCCAATGTAGCGAATACATGTTGGTCTCGAGTCGAAGCTTGAGTTTGCTTCACTTTAATCGGCAATTTTTTTAATTGGTTTTCTATTTGTTCTAAACTGGGGAAGTCAGAACTAATAAGCGTAACCAGCAGAGTTTTATTTTGATAACGAAGCTCTTCCACAGTGATTGAACTCCCTCTCATTCCTTTAGCGAATTGATTTAATAGATGCCAAAAATGGGATTGAGAATCGGCATTGCTGTTACCTAATAGCTGACTAATACGAAATTTTGGGCTGATTACTTGTTTGGCTTCAGGAAAAAATTCATGGTAAATAACTGCAATTTGTTGATCTAGATTTTCAGTTTTTTTATTTAAAAAATGTAGGGATATCGCATTAACTATCAATATAGAAAGTAACCAAGTAACACATAAAACTCCCACCAGTTGGTACCCTCTAGTTATCCATCCAGTAGCACCTCCATGGAGCATCTCACCTTGGCATAAATTCATAGGTTTTGTTTTTAATAATTTTTGAGCAATCCAGTGATACGATGTTCCTTCATTTTTATTAAATGAGTTTTCAAGAAGAATTTGGCTGTCTTCAAATAGCAATGGAGGAGTAAGAAGTGAGTTTTTTTTTATATAAGATAAGGCCAGTTCTCCAGAGAGTGCTCCTTTGAAATCATCATTATTAATTAATAACACTGACTCATTAACACATAACTCATGTGGCGATAGGGCAAACCAATCTAATGTTAGTTCATCAAACTCTATTTCTTGCTCGTCCAATGTCTGCATCAGATGAGTAATTCTATGTTTATCCATAGCTGCAATCAGATAGTGATTTTGCTGATATCTTAGTTTATCGAAAGCGAAATGTAGTTCCTCCACTGGCTGAGCTACTTTATCTTCAAGCGCATAAGGAATGGCTATTCTCGCTTTTCTTTCGGGCAACCAAGGTAATTCGAGCTCAAGAAGAGTTGCGTTAGCTGTGGTTTCGACAATCGTAGTAGCACATCCTTTCTGTAAGGATTTAATATCAACAAAACTACGTTGCTCAGGAGGAGCAATAAGAGTTCCTTCGGAAGAAATTGTTAAACAAAAACAGCCATTGTCATTTAGATGTTTGGTAAACAGAAAACAATGATCCATGAGTTAAACTCAATTAAGTTAATGTACTTTAATAATTAAAGATGCGATTAAACGAACTGGAGTTGTTCTAACATTAGTACAAACCTTTGAAGGACAAGGATGTCCTTCAAGAGCAACATGGATGCATTAAGCGTGTTTACACTAATGTTAGAACAACTCCAGTTCGTTTAATCGCACATCTCTAAATAAATTCCATGTTACGCTTCATTACCTATAGGATGCAACTCAAGTTACACATAAGCTCTATGTTTTTTTGCATTCAGAGCAATCCATTGTTTTTTGAGTTGTTGTGACAATAAATAAACTACAAGAGCATATTGCGGACTAGAGTTATAACGAGTAATAACAAAGAAATTTGGATAAGCTAACCAATATTCTTTACCTTGATCCGTAGCTAATTCAATTAATCCAGCACGGTAGGGATGATTATGTGAAGCAGTCATCGGTCTAACGCCCGCTTTTTCCAGTTGAGTATAAGTGTAGTTAGCTGCTTTCGGATTAGTATGAATAGAGCGGAATCGCCATCCGACTAGTTTAGCGTGTTGTGCTATCCCTTCATTTAACTTCCATCCATGCTTGTGGAAATAATTAGCGACGCTAGCAATAGAATCACTATTACTGTTAATCAGATCTCGTTTGCCTTTATTAGCAAAATCCACAGCATAGTATCTGTAGCTACTGGGCATAAATTGTGGTTTACCCATGGCGCCAGCATAAGAGCCTTTATAGGTTATTGGTGAAACTTTGTGTTCACGACAAAGTAATAAATATTCTGTCAATTCTTTAGTAAAATAGGCAGAACGTTTAGGATAATTGAATGCTAAGGTAGCAAGAGCGTCCAACACTCGATTTTCACCTTGACGTTCACCGTAAAGAGTTTCAACACCTAAAATGGCAACAATAATCTCTGGAGGCACTCCAAATCTCTTTTGTGCTTTTTCTAAAGCCTTCTGATTTGCTGTCCAGAAGTCCAAACCACCTTTTAATCTCTCTGATGTGAGAAATAAATCTCGGTAAACATCCCAATTTTTCTTCTCATAGGGTTTTTCCATAGATTCAATGATTTGCGGTTGTAATTGGACTTGGTTCATTGTTTCAGTTAATTGCTTTGCATTAAAATGATACTGCTTGACCATAGTTTTAATAAAGCGTTGTACCTCTTTGCGTTGCGTAAATGCTGTATCTGAAAAGGTAGTAAACGAAATAAGAAAAAGTACTGTAAAGCCCAGCCAGCTTATTTGTCTCATGGTGCATCCTAATGTTGAGGCCAAAAGGGCAAATTTTAGTAAAATTATAAGTTATTAGCAAACTTTCTTGCTGTCATTATAATATTTAATGTAAGTTCGATATAAAAAGCAAAGAAAAATTTTATGTCAAGTTGACTTTATTTGTAACAAAAATACTCATCTATGCTATCGTAGGTACACGCTTTAATAGATATAGCGCTATAACATCCGTTTAGTGAGACCAAAAGTATATCCATTCCTTTTATGCTGAACCTACGTGATTTAGAGGTGAGTTGATGAGAATTCTCTTTGCCTACTTTCTGCTCGTAAACATTTGCGATAGAATCACACTATTTACCTTAAAGGTTATTACAGTTGACTGACTTAAAACGAATTCGTAATTTTTCAATTATTGCTCATATCGACCATGGTAAATCCACATTAGCAGATAGGTTTATTCAAATTTGTGGTGGCTTAAGCGAGCGTGAAATGAGCGCCCAAGTTCTAGACTCTATGGACATAGAGCGTGAGCGTGGTATTACCATTAAGGCACAATGTGTTTCTTTAAATTATACAGCTAAGGATGGTAAGACTTATTTATTGAACTTTATCGATACTCCTGGACATGTTGATTTTAGCTATGAAGTATCTCGCTCTTTAGCTGCTTGTGAGGGGGCTATTTTAGTCGTTGATGCTGCACAAGGGGTTGAGGCACAAACGGTAGCCGTGTGCTATACCGCTATAGATCAATCCTTATCTGTATTGCCTGTTTTAAACAAGATAGATCTTCCCCAGGCTGAGCCTGAGCGTGTCATTGCTGAAATAGAAGATATTATAGGGCTTGATGCGCATGACGCTATTAGGGTGAGTGCTAAGAGTGGTATGGGAGTCGCTGATGTTCTAGAGGCTTTGGTAACTAATATTCCGGCCCCTGAGGGTAAAGTTGATGCTCCTTTGCAAGCTCTCATCATTGATTCTTGGTTTGATAGCTATTTAGGTGTTGTATCCTTGGTGCGTATAGTAAACGGTTCTATACGTAAAGGAGATAAAATGCGTGTTATGTCTACTGGAAGATCGTATGAAGTAGATCAGGTCGGTATTTTTACTCCAAAACGGACTAAGCTGGAAGCATTGCAGGCTGGTGAAGTAGGGTATGTTGTTGCGGGTATTAAAGAGATTCAAGGGGCTCCGGTTGGGGATACCTTGACCTTAGATAGAAACCCAGCAGAGGATGTACTTCCAGGGTTCCAGCGTGTCAAGCCTCAGGTTTATGCAGGATTATTTCCTATTAGCTCAGACGACTTTGAAGCATTCAGAGAAGCTTTGGCCAAATTAAGTTTAAATGATGCTTCTTTATTTTTTGAACCTGAATCATCAGAAGCATTGGGCTTTGGTTTCCGTTGTGGGTTTCTTGGTATGCTGCACATGGAAATCGTTCAAGAGCGATTAGAGCGAGAGTACAATCTTGATTTGATTTCTACTGCGCCAACTGTGGTATATCAAATTATTACTCAAAAAGGCGAAACGTTACTCATAGATAATCCTTCCCATCTTCCTCCAGTCCCTCAAATCAAAGAAATGTATGAGCCTATAGTGCGTGCTAATATATTGGTTCCGCAAGATTATTTAGGGCCGATTATTACTCTTTGTATTGAGCGAAGAGGAGTCCAGGTTAATATGACCTATAGTGGTCGCCAGGTATCAGTTACTTATGATATTCCTATGAGTGAAGTGGTATCAGACTTTTTTGATCGTTTAAAATCAGTTAGTCGCGGTTACGCGTCCTTAGATTATAATTTTATAAGGTTCCAAGTAGCCGACTTAGTTAAAATGGATATTTTAATTAATAACGAAAAAGTAGATGCTTTAGCTGTAATTGTTCATCGTGATGCAGCCCATAGTCGTGGTAAACTCATTGCCGAAAAAATGCGAGATATTATTCCTCGTCAGATGTTTGATGTAGCCATTCAAGCGGCTCTAGGCAGTCATATTATAGCCCGTCAGACGGTTAAGGCCTTGCGTAAGAATGTAACTGCGAAATGTTATGGGGGAGATGTGACCCGTAAGCGAAAACTATTGGAGAAGCAAAAAGCTGGGAAAAAACGAATGAAGCAACTTGGGCACGTAGAGATACCGCAAGAAGCTTTCATGGCTGTTTTCCAAACAGACAAGAAAAAATAGGACTGTTTTCTTCGGTAGACCTTTTGCATCACTGGCAGATTTTGCTTGAGAGAAGGAGTAAGTGTTTCGAGGAGCGGAGTTTACATAGAAGTATATGAGCATTGGACAAACACTTATAA
Source organism: Legionella sp. (assembly GCA_027437055.1). Taxonomy (GTDB): domain Bacteria; phylum Pseudomonadota; class Gammaproteobacteria; order Legionellales; family Legionellaceae; genus Legionella. Next base: position 5,804 of record DAIAOV010000121.1, read on the forward strand.
CGTAGTAATCAGACAAAAGCTGTGGTTATGCAAGAGATCTAGTAATGATGGCTTCTTAAGTGCTGTACGTTCTAATTTGAGAGAAAACTAATTTTTGGGATATAACGTCATGAATTTTGCTTTGATATTAGTTTTATTATCTTTTATCAGTGGATTTATTTATTTACTAGATATAATTTTTTGGGCGAAAAAGAGAGCTCCAGGGCAAAAACCAGGCCGTATTATTGAATATTCACGATCTTTTTTTCCTGTTTTTTTTATTGTTTTATTGTTACGGTCTTTTCTTGTTGAGCCCTTTCGTATCCCTTCTGGTTCTCTAGAGCCAACCTTGTTAGTTGGTGACTTTGTGGCAGTGAATAAATTTGCTTATGGCTTAAGACTTCCGGTATTAGAAAAAAAAGTTATACCTATATCTAATCCTAAGACGGGTGAAATAGCTGTATTTCGTTGGCCCCCAGATCCGAGTTATGATTATATTAAACGAGTGATAGGGGTACCTGGTGACCGAGTGAGTTACCATAATAAAACGTTAACCATCAATGGTAAGGAAGCAACTAGGACCTTTGTTGAATACACTATAGATGAGAGCTCTGGAAAGGCTGTAGCTAAATACAAAGAAAATTTAAATGGAGTAGTGCACGATATTTTCATTAGAGCGGATGTTCCCTCAGCGGATTTTGATATTGTTGTACCCGAAGGGAACTACTTTATGATGGGCGATAACCGAGATGATAGTGCAGATAGTCGTTATTGGGGCTTTGTTCCCGATGCTTATCTCAGAGGAAAAGCATTCTTGGTTTGGATGAGTTGGAACAGTAAAACAGATAATCTTCGTTGGTCAAAAATTGGAAGACTAATTCATTAAAAGGATAGTTTATGCGAAAGCAACAGGGAATGACGTTAATAGGGATGTTGTTGACGGTAGCTGCAATAGTGATGGCTGCGATAGTGGTAATGCGTTTGGTACCTGTTTATATACAGCATTATGAAATTGTGCAGTCAATCAAATCATTAAATACAGTTCCTGTTTCATCTCTATCAGGAGATCCTCTTGCTGATATCACAGTATTGCGTAGTGATTTAACAAAACGCTTCGATATTAATGGTGTGGATGAGTTAAAAGAGGGCGAGGTTACTTTTACTCCTGATGGAGAGCATAAGTTTAAAGTAAGATTAAAATATCAGGTTGTGCGATTTTTGGCATACAATGTAAATTTAATGATTAATTTCGATGATACTTACGAGGTAATAGTTGGTAGTGAAAATTGATTTAGAACGATTATGTAGGCGCTTGAATTATCAGTTCAAAAAAACTGCATATTTAAAACAAGCTTTAACTCATTGCAGTGCTGGAAGTGAAAATTATGAGCGTTTTGAGTTTTTAGGAGACTCGATTTTAAGTTTTGTAATTGCTAATGAGTTATTTCATCGATTTCCTTCGCATACGGAGGGGCAATTAAGCAGACTAAGATCGTTCTTGGTCCGGGGAGAAATGTTGGCTGAACTTGCTAAAGAATTAGGGTTGGGCGATTTTCTTTTCTTAGGCCAGGGGGAACTGAAAAGTGGTGGTTTTCGTCGAGCCTCTATCTTGGCAGACTCATTAGAAGCTGTTTTTGCCGCTGTTTTTTTTGATGGTGGTATTAATGCTGCGAAAGAGGTTATTTTAAAAATATTCCATTCAAGACTTGAAGATCCTAATTTAAACGATTGTTTAAAAGATGCAAAAACCCAATTGCAAGAATATTTACAGGCGGAGAAATACTCTCTTCCTGAATATACCTTAGTTAAAGTTGATGGAGATGAGCACGATCAAATGTTTTATGTCACGTGTGCTGTTTCTGGGATTGCATTAACAACACAAGGTCAAGGCCCTAATAGAAGAAAAGCTGAGCAACTAGCTGCTAAATCCCTGTTGGAACAACTACAAAAGAAAGGATAAGGTAGCAACGTAATCGTTCAGTCAATGGCATCAACTTAACCTTTTATAACGTAATGTCTCAATAACTCGGGAACAATCTGAGCTACCTGAACCTCAAATCTCTTAAGTTGACGCCATTGAGTGAACAGTTACCGCAAAAACCCTCTATTCAGACTGCTCCAAAATACCACATATCTCCATCCATTCCTCTTCCGTCCTATACAATGCTGTATGAGCAATATCACGATCTTTTAATAGCTTATCTAATTTACTTTTTTGGCTACTGTCTTCATAGAGCAAGGAATCACTGAGTTGCTCATCCAAAAGATGAATTTCTTTTTGATATTGTTCCATTAATTGCTCTAATTTTTTTAACCTATTTTGTAAGGTTTTTCTCTCTTTATAAACAGTTCCTAATGCTGTATTGTTATTCGCCGACTCTTTTACTGTATCCTTTGATTGCAACCATGAATAATAGTCATCTAAATCGCCATCAAAAGCCTGTACTTTTTGCTGGTATACCAAGAAGAAATTATCCACAGTGGTTTTTAGCATGTGTCGGTCGTGCGAGATCAAAATGAGAGCTCCTTCGTAACTTTGCAGTGCTAATTCAATAGCAGATCTCATACCGAGATCAAGATGGTTTGTAGGCTCATCAAGTAATAGTAAATTTGGTTTAAGCCAGACGAGTTTGGCTAATGCGAGTCGAGCTTTCTCCCCACCCGAAAAATGGTGAATAGGTTGTACGGCCATATCACCTATAAAATTAAAGCCTCCTAAAAAATCGCGAATTGTTTGTTCTCTTGCTTCTGGCGATAGAACTTGAATCGTTTCTACAGGACTTAATTTACAGTCTAATTGTTCCAATTGGTGTTGTGCGTAATAGCCTATTTTTAAATGAGCAGAACGGTGAATATCCCCACTTAATACAGGCAAAGTTCCAGTTAATGTTTTAATTAAAGTAGA
>DAIAOV010000122.1 GCA_027437055.1 Legionella sp.
AAAGCATCAAAAATTAATTGGGCACCAATTAAAGCAAAAGCTAACTTCAAACTGGCATGATACCCCCATAATTCACTAATCAATGTGCTGATAATAATAGTAATAGAGAAAAACAAACAACTCGCCGTTAATATACACTCTTTATTAATCGCTACTATGCGATACTCACAAGCAATGCTCATTAACATGACCGATATAGCTAAACAAACAAGATAGTGATAAAGAGGAAAAGCAGTGCCGCTTTCAAATGGGTATGTGTCGTTAGTCTTTTTTTGTTCAAATAGAAAAAAGGATAAATAACTCACTCCAATAATAAGCAGAACAATAGAAGCAATTATTAATGAGTCCAAAAAAACCTGCTTAAAACTACGGGCATGAGGATCTGAAAATAAAAAGAAAAAATCCATACAAAAAAAGCATAATCCCCCCAAAAGAGCCAAAAGCATACATTGCTTTGGCGAAGATAAGAGGTCATTTGACTTAGAACAAAATAACAAATGGGGGACATAAAAACTTAAAGCAAAAGAAATAGTTGTTGCAAAAAATTTTTTGGGGATATCTTCAAAAATAATTTGATAAACGGGATGATCATACATGTATTCGGTTGCAGGTAAATTAACTAAAACATAGACCCCAATGCAGAACATATAGAGGGTCATCAATGCAATATTGAGTACATGCCTTTGCTCTTTAAAAGAACAGCCTCTCAATACTAATAAATAGAGTCCTGCGATTAGTGGACAAATAATGCTACTAGCAGCAAACACAACTCCCTGAATAAGAATAATTTTAAAAGACACATTAATTAATAAAAGAAGACAAGTAACCATACTCGCAACTAAAAACAAAAAACGAGAAGATTGTTGTGCTAGTGAAAATTGATTCATGTTAAACAAACTTCCATAGTATAAAAAATTACCTAAGAGTGAGTTTTTTTGCACAAAAGATCATTGCCATTTCGTTTTTTATGACCCTGTCTGCGAGATAAAATGCCAACAACCCTTTTCGGTATTGATTTCTTAAATATATCTTAAATGATTCATTAAGACTCATAGAATGAATTAACAAGCTCTAAAATACTTGCAACGTAACGATTAGGCAAAAGATGCGACTGTCAGGAATTCTATTGCGCTAATTAGGTCACAAATATAACACTATTGCTCTTATTAAGGCAAGCCGATCCAAACGAGGTTTCAGAGCCTGCGCATGAAACAACCTTGCCCGCTATGTTCTACAGTTTATCCATACATTAAAAGAGCGATGAATCCTGCTTTGCATGCCCGGTTAGATTTACACTCGGTGGAGTAACTCCATTGGTTTTTCGTTTTCTCGTTGTAAATAAACTCTCAGGATTATAAGCAGATGAAGTATACGCTATTGTTTTATTCTCTTCTTTAACATCTACCTGATTATTCTTATAAGCGTGCTTTCGCCTTCTCGTTGTCAGCAAATCTTCTGGATTATCTGAAGCAGGCTCAGTTCTCATTGCGAGTAAATCTATTGGTTTGTCCACTGTCGACTTAGTTCTTGTTGTGAGTAAATCTTCCGGATTATCTGAAGTGGGTTGATTTCTCGTTGATAGCAAATCTTCAGCAAGAATCAATGGAACAGATGTTCGTCGTTGCGTTATTAACTCCTCTGCAGGGAGTACTGGCGAAGAATCCTTCATTGAAAGAGGTAATTCTATCTTGTTTGTTCCATCTAATAATGCTAATTGCGATTCATCTGCTAACTTCACTTCAAATTTTACTTCATGACGCTCAAACCACGCTTTCAAAGCATTAGCCAAATCCCAAAAATCGTCTTCATTTGTCAACATTAATACAACACGGGTCACGAATTTAGGTATGCCAATGGTCCAATACAATACTGCAGCAACTCCTTGGGGTGCCCAAGCTAAGGTAGCAGTAGCATTATTTTGGCCATAAGTTTTTAGAGCATCAATTGTAGCAATCCCCCCCTTTTGTAAGGCTGGCCAATGATGAGCAACAATGGGATCGTTAATAAAATCCGTAGCACTACAAAACATGGGAGGTAATACCCAAGGCTTAACCGTATTAATGAAGCCACTGAGTAGTTCCTTACACTGTTGGGAACTAACTGATTGCTCCTCTGGCTTTTTAGAAGTAGTATCCTGTTCAGCCTCTAATATCTGCGACTTGACTGACTGAACATTTAAATCAGGGCTACCAACTAGTGCGACCACAGGTTCGATAACAGGACCGGACTCTTCTTTCGGTATGTCACTTCTTAAGACTTCTGTCCCCAATTGGAGTGTTGGAGACAAAGAAATTAACGGCGGTTCATTTTTAGGGGGCTTCAAATCTATAGGTACTCTTTTCGCCAATCCAGCATAAATAACATTCGCCACAAAACGGGATATCCATTCGAACCGATTTAAAAAATCCAGTCGAATTGTAGCCTCTTCTGGTTTAATTAAAGGTATGTTCATATAGGTCGCGGTATTGATGTGCAACAGAAGTAATACCTGTTTTAAAATTCTATGGTATAAAAATGGAGGCATACCAACCGTATATTCAAACAACAAATCCATTAAAGCACAGGAGAGTTCATAACCTAAGCCTAAAGCCAATACTGACTCTTGCATCATTGCCTTGTGATCTTCACAACGCTCCGGAGTTACTACTCTGGTTATATAACGGCCATTACAAATAACTTTTACAATCCAGGATGGTATAGTGCCACCAGGAAGACAACTAATAGCCCAAACGAATGCGTCATTTGTCGCTAATATTACTTGCTCTCGAGGCACGGCTTTTAACTTGCGCGGTGTACTACATTTGAGTTCATCACACAACGATTTAGGTATTACTTCCTTATTGGAATTAAAAGTAGCAGGAGCGTTTATGGCAATAGCCAACATGCGAGCAGAAGCTTGTGCGCCTTGCCTCCAAGTATAGCCCATTACCAAATAATTACCCAATCTCAAACCAGACAAAAAGAGAGCATAAGGAGCTAACCAAGTAGACTCTTCAGAATGTCCTTCACGAAAATAATTCTGCGCCCCATTATTAATAGCATTGAGTGCGAATATCGGTAACACATCATAAGTAATTAGATAAGCAACTTCACCTACAATTTGTCGGGTACCTGGATGATTAATTAAAGCAGGAGCAGCTTTTTGTAACGCCAGAAGTTGTTCCACACCTTGGAAAAAGGTATTAGCTCCATAAGTGAATACCGCCACAGTGGCTTTTCTTAATGAAGCATTATTCCAAAGCCATTTTGCACCACTGCTTACCCCATTAGATAAAGTACCCAATCCCCTATATACAGATTTAGCGCCATCAACAACCGAAGTCCACCAGCCCATATCGCTCTCCTTAGCGGCAGTATAAATTTCATTTTATGAGTAAAAAAAAAGAAATACCAGTCCTTTTATTAGGCTTTTTGTTTTGCACGTTGAATAAAATTATACTTTTATAGCGTGAAGGATTATTGGGGGGAAAGTTACGAGTTAATCAAGTTAAATTTTTTTCTTTAAATTCGCATAAGTCATTGATTAGACAAGAACTACAATGCGGTTTTCGCGCGGTACACACATAACGACCGTGAAGAATCAACCAATGATGGGCATCATGTAAAAATTCTGGTTCTATGTTTTTCAATAATTCTAATTCTACTGCTAAAGGAGTCTTTCCCTTAGCTAGCCCTGTCCTATTGGCCACTCTGAAGATATGGGTATCGACAGCCATAGTCGGCTGACCAAATGCCGTATTTAATACCACATTTGCTGTCTTACGCCCTACTCCCGGCAAGGACTCTAAAGCCTCACGGCTGTTAGGCACTTGCCCTTGATATTTAGATAGCAATAGATTGCAGGTTTTAATAATATTATCGGCCTTACTATTATATAAGCCTATAGTTTTAATATATTCTTTTAATTGCTCTGTCCCCAGATCAATGAAAGCTTGAGGGGTATTCGCTACAGGAAATAATTTTGCTGTGGCCTTATTCACGCTGATATCAGTGGCTTGAGCAGATAGAATCACTGCAATTAACAATTCAAAAGGAGAACTGAACTGCAGTTCAGTCGTGGGATGAGGATTTTGCTGACGAAAACGCGTAAAAACTTCACGGCGTTGTTTCTTATTCATCATTTTTTCTTAGCCTTCACTCGAGCTAGTGCCTGTTGAATGTAATCCTGTTTCGCGCGAATATCCTGAATTTGATCTGCCACTTGCTCAGCTAATTGTCGCTTTTCACGGTAATTTTGTTGTTTTTCATGCTCTTCACGTAACGCTCGAGTTTGCTTTGCATTAAACCGTTTGCGAGCCAAATCACGATCATATTCCTCTTCAGGTAAAGAGACCATTTCAATGCAGTCTACAGGACAAGGAGCAACACATAAGCCGCAGCCTGTACATTCATGGGCAATAACTGCATGCATTAACTTGCCGCTTCCTATAATAGCATCAACCGGACAGGCTTTAATACATTTAGTACAACCAATACATTCTGCTTCACGAATCACAGCCACCGAAGGGGAACGCATCTTCTCTTTAGCTTCTTGCTCATAAGGAGTGGCATCAAGATGCAGTAAAGCGGCTAAAGCCCGAACCGTCGCAACACCGCCAGGAGGGCATTTATTAATAGAGGTCACTCCCTGAGCCAAGGCTTCCGCGTAAGGTAAACATCCAGAGTAACCGCACTCGCCGCATTGTGTTTGCGGCAAAAGTGCATCTATTTCTTTGACAGAAGCCATTATTTCACCTTCATGCCAGGAAGCGCTCCTGCATCAGGTTGTAGCAGATAAATGCCCTTGCCATCTCCTGCGGCTAACACCATTCCTTCAGAAACACCAAAACGCATGGTCCGTGGCGCTAGATTAGCCACCATGACGGTGAGTCGGCCTATCAAATCTTCTGGAGTATAAGCACTTTTGATACCTGCAAAAACCTGTTTCTGGCTATCACCCAGATCAAGACGTAGTCGTAATAATTTATCGGCTCCTTCTACAGGCTCAGCAGACACTATTTTCGCAATACGTAAATCCACTTTAGTAAACTCATCGATACTAATTGTAGGCTCTGTAGATTCTGACTTCTTAGGGTTCGCATTAGTAACCGCCGTTATGGATTCCTTGTTTTGCGCAAACATCGCTTCAATTTTTTCCTTTTCAACCCTAACCATTAAAGGCTGGAAATCACGAATCTCATGATTTAATAAAGGAGTATCTATAGAATTCCACGATAAGGGAGCACAATTTAAGAATTGCTCAGCTGCTTTGGCCATAATAGGTAGGACTGGTTTTAAATAAGTAATTAAAATGCGAAATAGATTAATCCCCATAGTGCAAATGGCATGAACCTCGGGTAATTGCTCTGTATCCTTAGCCAAAATCCAGGGCTTATTAGCATCGATGTATTGATTGACTTTATCAGCACAATCCATAATTTGACGAATAGCGCGTGCATAATCTCGTCCCACAAAAGCCTCAACTATTGCCCCACGCACGTTAACTAAATCAGCATATAATTGTGGTTCACTTAAAGAACTACTCAAACGATTAGCAAAACGCTTATTAATAAATCCAGCACATCGGCTCGCGATATTAACCACTTTACCAACGAGATCAGCATTCACTCTATTAGTAAAATCGTCAAAATTTAAATCTAAATCGTCAACACGCCCATTTAATTTTGCTGCAAAATAGTAGCGTAAATACTCGGGATTTAAATGATTCAAATAGGTACGTGCTTCAAGAAAAGTACCACGGGATTTAGACATTTTTTGTCCGTCAATAGTTAAAAAGCCATGAGTATATACTGCCGTTGGCGTCCTATGACCACTCGCTGCAAGCATTGCCGGCCAAAATAAAGCATGAAAATAAACAATATCTTTACCTACAAAATGATACAGCTCCGTCTTAGAGTCTTTATCCCAAAACTCGTCAAAAGAAATACCTTGCTCATCGCAATATTTCTTAAAGCTGGCCATATACCCTATAGGAGCATCCAGCCATACATAGAAGAATTTATCGGTTGTTCCGGGGATTGGAAAACCAAAATAGGGTGCATCGCGAGAAATATCCCATTGTTTTAATCCAGCCTCGAACCATTCATTTAACTTATTAGCCACCTCTATTTGCAAATGCCCTTGACGAGTCCACTCTTTTAATAACTGTTCGTAACGAGGCAAATCAAAGAAATAATGTTCCGAATCCTTTTCTATAGGCTTAGCTCCTGAAATTGCAGATACGGCATCAATAAGATCGGTAGGAGAATAAGTTGCCCCACACACCTCACAATTATCGCCATACTGATCTGCAGCACCACATTTAGGACAAGTACCTTTAACATAGCGATCCGGCAAAAACATTTTTTTTTCAGGATCATAGGCTTGGCGTATTGTTTTCTTTATGATATTGCCACCAGCCTGTAGTTGCTCGTAAATCGCTGATGCCAAAGCCTGGTTTTCTGGGGAATGGGTAGTATGATAACAATCATAATCAATGGCAAAAGCAGAAAAATCACGTTCATGGCTTAGTTTAATTTCAGCGGTTAATACTTCAGGAGTAATACCTAGTTGTTCCGCTTTAAGCATAATCGGTGTTCCATGCGCGTCATCACCACAAACACTGATGCACTGGATACCTAACATTTTATGAGTGCGCACCCAAATATCCGTTTGAATATGTTCTACCAAATGCCCAAGATGCAAATGGCCATTAGCATAAGGAAGAGCGCTCGTCACCAGCATTTTACGTTCTGTCGCCATGAATATAGAAGACCTCAAAGATAAAAATGAATAATTATAACGCAAAGAGGACCTCATAGAAAGCAACTGTAAGCGCCTTAACAATAAGACATCGTAATACACTTCAATTGTCTCGGTGAGGTTTTTGTTATTCGTCATAATTTGCTAATATCAAATTAACACCTTATTTTAGCGATATTCCATGACACAAAATCCGCGCCTTATCATAGGTATCAGCGGTTCTTCAGGCATTATCTACGGTATAAGATTGCTTGAAGTTCTGCAGCAGTTAGAAATAGAAACTCATTTAGTCGTTAGTAAAGCTGGGCAATTAACAAGAGCCCACGAAACCAATTATAGTGCGGCCCAACTCAAAGCTTTAGCCAAGGTCTATCATCCTTGTATGGATATTACTGCCAGTATTGCTAGTGGTTCATTTAAAACCATGGGTATGATTATTGCTCCCTGCTCAATGAAAACCCTAGGGGAAATTGCTCATGGGATTAGTAGTACTTTACTCACCAGAGCTGCCGATGTTGTTTTAAAAGAGCGAAGAAAATTAGTACTCCTTCCCAGAGAGACTCCTTTGCATTTAGGGCACTTAAATAATATGGCTGCTATCACTCAAATGGGAGGCATTATTTATCCGCCAGTACCTGCTTTTTATAATAAACCACAAAACATTGATGATTTAGTTAATGATACCGTAGGAAGAGTTCTTGATTTATTCGATTTAGATAGTGGCTTAGTGAAACGCTGGGGAGAACAATAAAAAACGCGGCCAAAGCCGCGTCTTTTATTTACAGTGCAATTACTGCTTGCAAGCCACTGTAGCAGCAGTATCAACAACTGGAGCGTCTTCCTGCTTCGGTTGTTGGAATAATTTCACGTTCGAACCGTTAGCTTGTTTTTTCTCAGCGTCTAATTTCGCTTTTGATTCTGCATCTAGTTTAGCTTGCTCTTCGGCTGTTTTAGCTATGACAGGAATAGCGCCTTCTTTTTGCAGTTTTGCTAACGTAGCAGCAGAACCCTTAACATTTGTTGGTGCCTCTTCAGTAAGAGTAGGCTCAGTAGTAGGTTCAGTTTGTTGCTGATTTTGGCCAGTAGTAGGCTTGCAGCAGCTGATAAGCCAGTTAATAGTATTCACAACTCCAGCACCAACATAAGTAGCGACACTCGTAGCAACGAAAGTAAGAGCAGCAATTGCACCTATTTGAGCTGCAGCTTCAGCACCAACGATACCAGCAATTGACAAGCCATAAATGCTGAAAGTAGCAACGGCAGTTAAAGCAGCAGGCCATAAAAATACAGTTAAAGCAGCAGCACCAGCTAATACTAAAGAAGCCCAGAATGCGGTAGCAATAGCAGTTTTATGATTGTATATGAAATTAGAAACACCTCGTGCAACATACATCACTGCATTTAAAAAGTAACCGAGTATACCAGGATTAGTATTTGATTCTGCAGTAGAGGCTTTTTTAATATTATCGTCTGTGTCTCTCTTGTAAGATCCAAGTAATAAATTGGTAAGACCACTGAAGGCTATCGCAGGCGAATAGAAAAAACCGGTAAAAAATTCTTTAACTGTCATTATTTTACTCCAAGGTTATAAATCGAGGCGCATTGTAGCAACGCTATTGAGATATGTGAATCAAAAGTGCGCAATATATTGTAACAAAAATGTAAAGTTACTGGGGGTGATTAGTAAGAATATGACCAAAAAACACCTTTTTTTTGTATAAAAAATCAATTTTTTTGCTTTAAATAAAGCAAAAAGGATTTTTTTAAATCATGCGAAGGTTGCTTTTAAAAAAAATTATTCTTGACGAGTTAATTGAGCATCATTGTGATCAAAAAAACAAGTCTTGATACCCCCTGGGCTAGGGCAATCGCGCTAAAAATCGCTTGACATTAGAATCTGAGCGAGATACCGATTATCCCAAC
>DAIAOV010000123.1:0-2229 GCA_027437055.1 Legionella sp.
GGTGTAAGCCTTCGGACCAGCGTCTACCAGGCATAGTACGGCCAGTATGTTCATCGACTATGATGACTTGGTTGTCTTTAACTATATAGTCAATATCACGATGAAACATAGCATGCGCCTTTAATGCGGCGTTAACATGGTGCATTAACATGATATTACTGGCGTGATATAAACTTTCACCGGGATCTAGCAGATTAGCCTCAGTCAGCAGTTCCTCAATATGCGCGTGACCAGCATCAGTTAGATGCGCCTGTTTTTGTTTTTCGTCTATAGTATAATCGCCTTCACCACCCTCTTCTTCCTGTTTCTTTAATTGAGGGATCAGTTTGTTTATCTTGATATATAACTCTGAACTGTCTTCAGCAGCGCCAGAAATAATTAATGGAGTACGCGCTTCATCAATTAAAATAGAATCCACTTCGTCGACTACAGCAAAGTTAAGTTCTCTTTGTACTTTATCTTCAAGGCTAAATGCCATATTGTCGCGTAAGTAATCAAACCCATACTCATTATTCGTTCCATACACGATGTCAGCTCTATAAGCAGCTTTCTTTTCAGCATGAGCCATATCAGGGAAAATAGCATCTACAGTCAATCCTAAAAACTCAAAAATAGGCCTCATCCATTGGCTATCACGTTTCGCAAGATAATCATTCACAGTTACTATATGAACGCCTCGCCCACTAATGGCATTAAGATAAGCCGGCAAAGTAGCCACTAATGTTTTACCTTCCCCAGTGCGCATTTCAGCGATATTACCTTCGTGCAGTACCATACCGCCAATTAATTGCACATCAAAATGGCGTAAACCTAGAGTTCGTACAGATGCCTCCCTGACTGTAGCAAAGGCTTCAGCAAGTAACTCATCAAGACTTTCACCCTGAGCAAAACGTGCTTTAAAATGTTCAGTTTTTGCTGCCAGTTCGGCATCTGTTAAAGCTTGCATTTGAGGTTCAAATGCATTGACGGCCATTACCGCCTTTTCCATACGCCGCAATGTACGTTCATTCCGGCTTCCAAACATTTTTTTTATCAACGTATTCAGCATGGCCTAGATATTCCTCTGGATATTCCCAATAACAAACTCATTAATGTACTCGAATTCAATGTAAAATGCCACGAATACCTTAGGTTTGAATAATTTAAAGTTAATGAGCATCAAGCAAAAGAAAATCATTGCTTGTGCTTGTTGTTTCCAAATCTAATAAATATTGATCTAACTCATCAAATAAAGCGATATTTTTTGTCTGCACAATGAGCATTAGCTTTTTTTTCCATTGGCTTGCTCCTGACAAACCATGAACTAAACCAAACATTGGTTTAACTAAAAGACTAAGTGATGCGCCCTTAAAATACTCTTCTAATAAGTACTCTTTATATAATAACCACAATTGATGGCGCGATAATATCGTCGAGTCAGGATAAAGAGTTTTATTAATTTCAGCAATTTTATAAGGATTATCACAGGCTAAACGCCCCAACATTACTCCATCAACATAATTAAGATGCTGATGAATCTCTTCACTATTTAAAATATTACCGTTTATAACAATGGGTATATGGGGTATTTGTTGTTTTAATTGATAAACAAATTCATAGTTTACTGGAGGAATAGTTCTATTTTGTTTAGGATTTAAGCCCTGTAACCAAGCTTTACGCGCATGGATGATAAGCTTTTCACTGCCTGCGTCGACTAAACGATGAGCAAACGAACTAAAAAACTCAAAACTATCCTGGTGATCTATACCTATTCTGGTTTTTGCAGTAACTGGAATAGATACCACCTTTTTCATTGCTTTAATACATTGAGTCACTTGTTCTGGTTCGTTCATTAAACAGGCCCCAAAGCGCCCTGCTTGAACTCTATCACTGGGGCAGCCTAAATTAAGGTTAACCTCATCATATCCAGCCTGCTCTGCAACCTGAGCACACTCAGCCAAAGCATGGGGATCAGAACCACCAAGCTGAATCGCCAGTGGATGCTCAACAGGATAAAAGTGTAACGCACGTCCAGGATTATGAGCTATTGCTCCAGTTGTTTGCATTTCTGTATAGAGCAGCGCTTGAGGAGCAATGTATCGCATAAAAACGCGGAAATGGACATAAGTCCAATCAATCATTGGAGCAATGGATAATTTTGATAGTAAGGATTGAGACACAATGGTATTAAAACTAACGCTAATCGAACTATTATACCTTATATAATGGGTGTATGTACAAAAATATAAG
>DAIAOV010000123.1:2239-8449 GCA_027437055.1 Legionella sp.
TGAATCAATAACTGCAACCTGGTTCTACCCTGAAAAAAATTAATATCTAATTTATAAGCTGCATGGATGTATTTGGCCCTATGATTAGGCCAAGCCTTTAAATCGATATTAAACGCAATTGCATCGACTTGTTCACCACCTTTAGAGGAAACTAAAGTCATTTTTAAATGATTTTGGCCAACAAGGCGTTGATCTAATATTTCAAAAACATTATCAAATACAGGTTCTGCAAATTGTTGCCCCCAGGGACCAGCTTGCTGAATAAGTTGCGCCGTTTCTAAATTAAACTCTTCGGGTTGCAACGGCCCGTCAGTGAGGACTTCTCCTTCGCATTGCGATAACTCTAGATGCTTATTGACCTCAGAAACAAAAGCATTACGAAAATCATCAAGTGATTTAATGTCAATGCTTAACCCAGCAGCCATAGCATGACCACCAAACTTAGTAATTAATCCAGGATGATCTTTATCTACAACAGCAAGTACATCTCTGATATTTAAATCAGGTACGGAGCGTGCCGATCCCTTTAATTCATGACCATTCACCAAGGCAAAGGCAATTACGGGTCTATGATATCGCTCTTTCATTCTCCCAGCTAAAATACCAATTACTCCTTGATGCCAAGTTTTATCATAAAGACACAGGGCAATAGGTAGATGATTATTTTTATAATCAACATTAATGTGCAGTTTATCCAGAGCAAGCATCGCTTGCTCTTTCATTTCAGTTTCTATTTGTTTTCGTTCCTGATTTAATTCATCAAGCTGTTTGCTGTAGTTTCTAGCTTGCTGTCTGTCTGTACTAATAAGACATTCTATTCCTAGAGCCATATCATCTAATCGCCCTGCTGCATTTAATCGGGGAGCTATAGAAAACCCAAGATCAGACTCTCTTAAGCGAGAACACTCTTTACCCGATATTTCAATGAGCGCTTTAATGCCTTCACGGCATAATCCCTGGCGTATTCTAGCCATACCTTGGTTCACCAGAATCCTATTATTTTGATCTAACCCTACAACATCAGCTACTGTCCCTAAAGCAACCAAATCAAGAAAACTAGCCATATTAGGTTCAGGTATATCCATTTCATTAAACCAGTTGTTATTGCTAAGATGTCGGCGCAAGGCAAGCATTACATAAAAAATAACGCCCACGCCAGCTATAGACTTACTAGCAAAGACACAGCCATGTTGGTTAGGATTAACAATAGCGCAAGCATTAGGCACTACTTCGGCGGGTAAATGGTGATCAGTTATTAATACGTCTATTCCTAATTGGTTCGCTGTTTCAACCCCTTCAAAGCTAGCAATTCCGTTGTCAACAGTGATAATTAAGTCAGGTTGCCATTTACTGGCTACCTCAACTATAGCGGGAGTCAAGCCATAGCCAAACTCAAAACGGTTAGGTACAAGATACTCAACAAATTGAGCCCCCATAGCGCGTAATGCCGTAATAGCTACGGCGGTTGACGTCGCGCCATCTGCATCAAAATCGCCAATAATAAGAATACGTTGCTGGGCACGTAAAGCGATTTCCAAACGTGAACAGGCTTCTTGAATCCCTTTAAGCGTGTTGAAAGGTAATAACGTTTGTAATTGCTTATCTAATTGAGACTCATTGACAATACCTCTGGCTGCATAAATACGTTTTAATACATCAGGAATATTAGGTAAATTTAAGGATACTTCGGGTAGTATACGTTGTTTAATCAGCATGAGTCAGGGCTCTCCAAAGACGAGTAAACCAATTAGAATCACTAGTAGTGTATGCAGAGTCATTCCAATACCAACGAACAGACAATTTTTTCAATTCTTCTTGATGTTGTTTACTCAAAACGTCTATATGGCTTAATAATAAGATAGAATATTGTTTTAATGATACAGTAGGATCATAAAGTGTGACCTTATCAGAGCAAATATGGGCAATAGATAAAAATTGCTCGTCGGTGCAGACCGCTACTGATTTCTTATCTGACAAAGATGTTGCTCCCCACAACCAAACTCCATTAATTATCGGTTGAAGAGAGTGGGAAGCAAAAAACATTTGCCCTTCGGTAAAAAACCTTTGCCAGTACATGCTGGGATCTAATTGCTCTAATTCCGGCATAAGCGAATGACTTAATAGCTTATGCACAGGCTTTGCCTTGATTGTCGGTTTGTTTGTTATTTGCAATAACCAGGTTTGAGCATCGTAATAATGAAGCCTCATACCCTCTTCCGCTAGATAATCAGCATACAATTGAAACCAGTGTTTCGACATCTCCTCACTAAGCTGCAACTCATTATTGGCTGCAATAATCATCGCATCATTATGAGTTGCATGCCAGTTCATAGGACTTACGACACACCAAGTCCCGTCCAGCAGCAAAGAGCGTCTTAATACATCTGCTAAAGGGGGATCAAAGACATCACAGCCCATGCTCTGTAAAAAATTCAGAACAGCCTTCCCTTCAGAGGTTAGTGATTTAGAATGTTCTGGGGCAAAGTAACACTCCGAATTAATCACTACATTCATACTAAACGGCCTTAAGCAAGCCGTCTCGCTTGAATAAGGCTTTTAAATTTCTTAATGCTTGGCGCATGCGGTCTTTATTTTCTATAAGACCAAAACGAACATAAGTATCCCCTTGCTGGCCAAAACCTATTCCTGGAGACACAGCAACTCGCGCCTCTTTTAATAAATATTTGGTGAACTCTAACGAGCCCATAGAAGCATAATGAGATGGAATGGGAGCCCAAACGAACATAGTTGCCTTAGGTTTAGTCACTTCCCAACCTATTTCATTTAATCCATCACATAAGATATCACGTCTTTTTTCATACATCTCTCTGATTTCTTTAACACAATCATCGGATCCCTCTAAGGCAGTAATTGCAGCAACTTGTATTGGAGTAAACGTACCATAATCTAAGTAAGATTTTATTCGCGTAAGCGCAGTGACTAGTTCTTCGTTTCCACAAGCAAAGCCTACACGCCATCCCGGCATATTGTACGATTTAGACATCGAATAGGTTTCAATAGCAACGTCTATAGCTCCAGGAACTTGCAGTATCGATGGCGCCTTATAACCATCAAAGACGATATCGGCGTAGGCCAAATCATGGATAATCCAAATGTGATGGCGTTTTGCTAAATCGACGACCTTCTCAAAAAAAGAATACTCAACACAATGAGTACTGGGGTTAGCAGGGAAATTAATCACCAAAGCTTTAGGCTTGGGCCAACTTTGAGTAATTGCTTCTTCAACAGCAGATAAAAATTGAGTCTCATCAATTAAAGGGATCTGTTTAACATTAGCTCCGGCAATAATAAACCCATAAGTATGTATAGGATAAGCGGGATCAGGAACCAAAACAGTGTCCCCTGGGCCGCTAATCGCTAAAGCTAAATGAGCTAATCCCTCTTTTGAGCCAATAGTTGCTAGTATTTGAGTTTCACTATTCAAATGCACATCATAATTACGATGATACCAACCTGCCATAGCACGACGTAATCGAGGTATTCCTTTAGACATAGAATATCGGTGAGTATCTGGTCTTTGCGCCACTTCGATTAACTTGTCGACTATATGCGATGGGGTTGGCTGATCAGGATTCCCCATGCCAAAATCAATAATATCCTCCCCACGCGCCCTCGCCTCAACTTTGAGTTGATTTATCGTGTTAAATACATAAGGTGGCAAGCGTTTGATGCGTGGAAATTGACTCATAATATTTACCTCTGTGATATACTCTGTTACCCACTATAATTTAATGAAATTTTTAGAACCATGAATATCAATTTAGAAGCAGCGGAACTTCATGCAGTTCAAGCCTACAGCGATAATAAGATTCAGATTAATTCCATTATTTACGAAAATAGTTTAATAGTTTCTCCAAAAGAAATCATTACTGATTTAGCAATTAATAACATTGAAGATATTGATGCTCATTATCTTAGCTTATTATTAAAATTTAATCCTGAAGTTATCATTATTGGCCACAAAAATACAGGTAAATTTCCGCCTTTAACGATAATTAGTGAATTATCACAGCATCGTATAGGAATTGAATGCATGTCTATTGGTGCAGCATGTCGTACTTATAATGTTTTGCTCAGTGAACATCGAACTGTTATAGCAGGATTTATTTTGTAGGGACACTTCCTGGGAGCTGAAACACGCTAGATGACAAAACGGTGAGAGAATTACAGCATAGAGGATTAATCATTTTATGAGTATTTCATTAGTCGATGTTGTATCAATTTCTATAATTCTTTTTGTTATTCTCATTTACTTACTTTTTTTCTTTTCAGCTTTATTTGCCATAGTGTTTTATGTTGCATCACGCAAGAAAGATCCGCTTGATTATAAAAGAAAATATCGCTTTTATCGAAACATGGCGATTGTGCTCCTAGTCTTAATTTACCTGGGTTTAATGCAAGGATATATTCCTGGTTGCCCTATTGGCATATATAAGGGATCAATTGCGATCAATTCATATCACAGTAGCCCATCATCACAAAATCTCAATGAAGTTAATGTGGATGTTAATTTTACATTTGAGCCCAATGACCCTGGATATTTTTTCGTATCACATGAAGGCTATCATTTACGTAATTTCCCTTCTGTATATTATTATTGGGTAAAAAATCTATATACGTACATAAAGTACTCCAAAATAATGAGCTATGTTTTTAATCCCCCAAAAAAGATAGAGTACATAGCCTCATTTACTATGAGTAAAGATGATTTTAAAAATTATGTGGCTCAAAAACAATTTGATTTACATGTAATTAAAGAAGCTACTGTAAAGGAGATGTTGCCCGGAGGCTGCTTACCTTATTTTAATGTAGATGCATTTAAATTTTCTTCTATAAAATTAAATGGTCAATTAATCGCGCCTCCTGTTCTTATATTACATCCCTAAGTTCCACGACTTGTTCCTGAATTTTCTCACAAAACTTAAGCAGATCGGCCTGAGGAAGCGCATAGTTCCTCCTCAGGCCGAATGGTTCCAAGTAATACCCAGGTCCTCACTGTCTAAAATTTGTGAGGTTATCTCACGGACAAGCCGCATGATATAGGCTATGTATTTATTTAAAGCACTCTTCTTGCCTCAAGCACATTCGGAATTTGTTCCAACTTAGTTAATAAACGGGATAAACTATTTAGCCCATCAATTTCAACAATTAAATTAATGTATGCTATGTTTTCATGCTTATCACTGCTCGTTTGTAAGGAATAAACGTGTGCCTTTTCATTAGATAATAACGAGGTGACGTCTTTTAATAATTCAGTGCGATCAAAAGCCTTTATAAGAACATCTACTACGTAATTTTCGCGTGTCGCACTACCCCAATGTACTTGCAAAAAACGCTGCTTTTGTTTTTCACTAGCATGAATAATGTTAGGACAATCCCGTCTATGTATAGAAACCCCTCGACCAACAGTAATATATCCCAGAACCTCATCACCAGGAACGGGTTGGCAGCATCTCGCCATAAAGGTCAGTAGATTGCCTACTCCCTCTATTTTTAAATCACTGCCAGTTACTTCTGGTTGTTTTTGTTGTGGCTTTACAAACTTTAAGAGATTTTGTTCAGAAACATCTGGAGGAGCAAGTTTATTAACTATTTGCCCAAGCTTAAGATCCCCACGGCCTAAATTGGCATATAAATCATCTAATTTCTTAAAATGCAATGCAGCAGCAACATCATTTAACTTATCAGACTTAACTCCTAAAGACTTCAATTCTTTATCCAATAACTCACGTCCATCTTCAACATTCTTGTCATAATCTTGCATTTTGAACCAATGCAAAATTTTAGCCTTGGCTCGAGCAGTTTTTAAATAATTAAGATGTGGGTTAATCCAGTCACGGGAAGGTTTAATTTCTTTACCAGTTAATACCTCAACCCGGTCGCCAGTCTTCAATTGATAAGTTAATGGCACTATAGTGCCATTAACTTTAGCACCACGACATCTGTGTCCTACATCACTATGGACATGATAGGCAAAATCAAGGGGGGTTACTCCTTGCTGCATATCGACTACATCACCATCGGGAGTAAAAACATAAACCCGGTCTTCAAGAAACTCTGTAGTAATGCTCTCAGCAACCCCTTTATTTGCTGCCATTTCTTGATGCCAAGCTAATACATCTCGCAGCCATTCAATTTTACGCTCATGACTTTCTTTTTCCTGTACTCGACCTTCTTTATATTTCCAGT
>DAIAOV010000124.1 GCA_027437055.1 Legionella sp.
ATCTCAATGCTTACTGCTTGAAGGGCAAAAAAGAGCAGCTATAGCTCAATTAAAAGTGGCCTTAAGTTTGGCAAAAAATGATGACTATTTAAAGGCACGAATTGTGGCTAAAATTGATGAAATCAAATTCTTAGTAAGTAATTAATGCTATCAACTAGGCTGATAAGCATGCTCTTGATCTGGATTTTGTGGCTCTTGTATTTTTGGTTTTTTTGTTGATTCCCCACCGCGAAGAGGAGCAGATCGTTTATAACCAGAGTAAGCCCTTCCTTCCTCAGACTGCTCATTACTCTCTACAGAAGAGTTAAGATCTATTGAAGAGTTAACCCAAAGTGTAGGAGACCGAGGGCATATCAGTATAGGAGAATTAAGTCGAGGTATAGGGGAGTTTGGACTAAGTACAGGTGTATGCGGACTTTGTTCTGCAAAAAACGTCGGTGAATAGACATGTGAGGGTATTTGGTTTTTTGGTTTATGTTGATCAAGTAGTGCAACAATATCATTGTGTCCCATAATCTCTGCGATATCTCTAGGAAAAAGAATGCGATCATCGCTATTATACCCAGCGGCTTTTCTTTCATTGATCTTATTTTGTGCTCGAATAAGGACTTCCTCGCCATATCCTGCTAATCCGTTTAATAAATCGCTTTCGCTTATCTGCATCGGCTGATACAGTTCTTGACGAGTTATTAGCTGCTCAATAATTGAATACAGCCCTTTCTTTACAGCGATAAAAACAGCTGTTTCTCCTTCATCATTTACATAATCCAAATGGACACCAAGTTCCATTAGCGCACTAAAGGCCTGCACATTGCCCTCTTGTGCAGCGATATGAAGGGGAGAGTTCGATGAATGATCATAATAATCAATAACCGGTGAATACTGATTAAGTGTTAAAAATATTGAAGATGAATGAGCATATCGTGCAGTGTAAAACACCAAATCGTTGGAAATTTGGTATGTCGACTGGGTAAAAAGTGCTACAAGATCTTGGAATAATAAGAATTTATCATGCTCAATGGCACTAAAAAGAAGAGCCTCCATATCTTGGCTAGATAGCGTCTTAGATAAAATAACCTCTTTCTGAGGACGAACACCTATTTCTATCAGTTTACAGAGCATTTCAATGTTACGTTTTTTAGCAACAATTTGCCAAAGCTCATCTCCTTTCTCTATCACCTGATTTAAATTAACTCCAAAATTTTGTAGTGTATTAAGTGCATCAACCAGTCCATTTGCTATGACAATATAGGCGGGCGTATATCCCTGAACATTAGGAATATTTAAATTAGCCTTGTACTTATTAAGCCATTCTAATACTTTAATATGTCCCTTTTGGGCCGCAATAAATACAGGAGTTTGTCCTTCATTATTAGGAATATTAAAATCTACTTTTAGTCCCTGAAGTGTTCTAATAGAATCAGCCCTACCGTGCTCAGCGGCAACATAGGCTGGCGTAACTCCAGAGGTCCCTGCTTTATTTAAATCAATGTTACGCTTCTTCAATTCTTTAAGTATTTGACAATTACCATATTTTGCAGCAAGACAAGCGGGAGTAAGTCCTTGTGCATTAGGTTTGTTTAGATCTGCTCCCAATTGATGTAGCACTTGAAGCATAGAGAGATTATTAGTGCGCGCAGCGATACATGCCGGCGTATCTCCCTGTAAATTATACTCATCTAAGCTATAACCAAGATTTTTGAGTTTTTGTAGCACATCGCTCTTATTTAAAGTTACTGCTATATGAACTGGGGCGGAACCCGTATGAATATGAAAAGCAGGGGCCAAAACACCGCCACGGGTCGCTCTTTTATTTAAATCAGCACCTAGTTGGTGAAGTGTTTCTAGAACATCAAGCTTTCCTTCTATAACAGCAATACAAGCGGGGGTAAACCCAGAATCATCGGCTTGATCTAAATTAATATCAAGATCTTTTAATGTATTTAAAACCTGAGTATGACCAAGAATTGTAGCGATATGAACCGGCGCACATCCTTTATACTCATTTGCTCCATAAGCATACGCTTTTCTATTTAAATTAGCTCCGAGCCGATGTAATGCAATAAGAGCATCAGGATTATTGTTTATAATAGCAATACACGCAGGGGGTAATCCGCAACTATTTGCTTCATCCATACTAATGCCAAGAGCACATAACCTTTCAAGTACATCAATACGACCTAGATATGTTGCAATGTGAACGGGTGTATTACCTTGATGTCCAGGAATAAAATATGTCTTTTGATTTAAATCAACATCATGCCGATGTAATATAGTAATCACATCCAGCGCACCAGATTCAACAGCAGTAAAAAATATATTTTCCCACCCCAAGAGCGTAGGATCATGGTATAAAAAACAGTCAACGTGAGCTTGAAAATTATTCCTAATAGCAGAAATCAAATAATCTACCTGCTCTTCTCTTGTTAATTTGGTTACTAGAAAGTCTAGCATTTCGGCAGAGCACTGACATCGATGATTAAAAACGTAATACGCGAGAGTGCGTTGTTTTATTTCCATTTCTTGTTCAAGAGGAACTGCATTGTTTTTTCGATACAATTCTTCTAGGACTTCTATCGATACCCCTGGTCTCTGCAGCAACCCATAAAAACAATAATCTCTAAGTTGAATCATTTGTTCATTAGACTCAGTTAAACGATACAACTCAAATAAAGGCGCTTCAGAAATCTGTTGGATTATGCGCCACACTCCGCGTGGCGACATATTAGGATTTTGTAATAGTAATTTTGAAAGATAGGTTGTATCCTCATCTTTTAAAAGTTGGAAAGTACCATTGCTCGCATCCACAATAGACTCACCATTATTCAATAACTTTTTATCCTCTATTGTTATCTGTGCTCCAGATACATATCCTGCTTTCTCTAAATAATAAGCGATAACACTAGCGTACAGTACATCCCAATTGCTCTTACGGACATAAGTTGGAACATCATTTAGATCCTCATCACTATAAAGGTAGCAATACTGAGCAAATTCAGGTTTTCCTTCTCCCAAAGTCCGAAAGAAATCATCCAACATCTCAATCTCCTTACCTAGACTTATATTGGCTGGTGGTAGCTCTGGTAAAAATTGAGGAAGTACCTGTATCAGAGCCGCAACATCCAATTGTTCTGCTATGAATTGTCCAAAGTCCTCCAGTAATTCGGGAGGATAATTTGGAGCAAATAGATCCTCCTGTTCTGATAAACCATAATCGTGAGCTACAAAATTAAAAAGAGCATTCACATAATGAACCTCATTACCTTCATACTCAACTAATTGCCTTGCATTGAGAAATTCGACAGCTAAGGAACGGAGTAGTTCGTTTTTTGACTGATGTACGATATTGGATAAAGCTGTTTTAGCGGAAAAATATCCTAACGCATATTCTAAATTAGTATTTGCCCCGGTATAACATAAAGTGACAGTAAGACTATTTAATTTAGCTTTATCAACTGTCTTATATCCAGATAGAATTGAGGGTAAAGAGCGTTCCAGTGTCGTTTTTGCTGCATGCAAAGTAACTAAAATATCAGGCTTAGCTGACTCAATAGTTAATTCTTCAACCTTTCCTTTGTATTTTGAAAACAACTCTAAAGCTACAGAATCTAACCCTACGATATACGTTAATAAGGCCAATAGTTGTTTCTTACAAATGGCGAAATCTTTCTTTGGAATACCTTTATAAAATTCAGCATCAGACTCTAGATTATCATCAGAAGACTCAGCGCTCTGTTCTGGGATATTAGTAAGTTCTGGAAAAATATGAGGTTCCTCTTGATAAATCACTTTCAATTGCAAATTTAATTGTGTCTGCTCTTCCACGCTCATCTCTTTCGCAAGAGGTTGAGAAAACAGCGGTTTTAAAATGGGCATCTAACGCACTCGTAACGTTTAAAAATAGTCGCGACAATTTTAGCACAAACAAGACACGTAACGCAAAAAAAGATCAATGTGATTGTTTAATTTACAAACAAAGTCCAGATGTAGACTTTATTTGTAAATTAGTCTATATTTAGACTATTAGAATCAACAGGAGGGAGGCATGATTCCGATTCAATCATCACCCAAAGTCGACAATGAACAGGTTCAAACAGCGTTTAAAGTAGTGTTAAACATTTTTGACAAATGGCAATGTACTACAGAAGAAGCGCTGACCTTATTAGGACTTAAGCGCTCCACCTGGTTTAAATACAAAAGCTCGCCTGAAAAAGCGTCGTTTAGTCATGATCTTATTGAGCGTATCTCTTATATCTTAAATATTCATGCCGCATTACGCATTTTATTTTCAAAACCCGAATCTGTCTATGGGTGGATTAGAAAGCCCAATAAAGCCCCCTTTTATAACGGGCGTTCTGCTATGGATATTATGATGCAAGGACGAGTTGTTGATCTTTGGGCTATTGCCAGTCGCCTTAATGCAGAGCGAGGTGGAAAATCGTGATACAACTTCTAGACTCACTATGTAAAAAAAATTTTACCTGGCAACGTTGTTATCGCATTATCCCCTCTCAATTTCCCCCTATTAATTTATTTGAAGATGTCGCTAATGAAGATGAATTTGCAGCATTATATTCGGTGCAAATGCTAACGAACCCCAGAATTCAAGACGAAATAGGCTTTTTAAATTTAGTTCCTAAAGATCAACGCTTATACTCTGTCCCAGGATGTGGTTATGTCATGGCGGCCTTTACACACATTAATCCTGATGGAAGTCGATTTTCTAATGGCGACTATGGTGTTTATTATGCTGCTGATTCAATATCTACAGCAATTGCTGAAACTATTTACCATAAAGAGCGTTTTCTATCTTATACTAATGAGCCAGCCCAAGAGCTTGATATGCGCAGTTTAGTCGCTGAATTTAGTGCTGAATTATTTGATTTAACAGGTTTGGATAAAAAAACTGATCCTATTTACTCGTCTGTAGATTATAGAAGTAGTCAAAATCTAGGGGCCCAAATTAAAGAAAAACAAGAAAGCGGTGTCATATATCATTCAGTACGTGCTGAAGGCCTTAATTTTGCTCTATTCAAACCCAACATCGTTCATCAATGTAATCAAGGTGCACATTTCAGTTACGTGTGGAATGGAGAAAAAATCACAGACGTATATAAGAAAGTAAGGAGACATACAGAGCGAAATCTTTACTAAAAAAATCCTTACTAAAAATATCAATTCATCTTTTACTGATCTGCTATGCTTTTTAAACGGAGCATCAATATCGACATAAAAATAGTCAAAATAATCGCCTTTAGATCAAACTCATTACAGGAATGTTAATTGCTTTCCTCACGTAAAAAGCAAGAGGTGCAAGTTATTGGCAAGGAGGTCCTCCTTATCTGTATCGACAAGGGGTTACGTTTCAAAAAACGTGCAACCATTGGTGGCTATCCCATGAGGTCGGGCCAGAGAGGCAGACCTACGTTACAAAAGCTTAAGTTGACACAATTGACTGTTCAGGGGGGTGATCTTGAGTCTTTGTGAGCCTTGGCGAAGCAATCCAAAACCATGCTTTGTTGAACACGGGAACTGGATTGCTTCACTTTGTTCACAAAGACGAGAGATAACTTATTATCTTACAGAAACTTCTTTCCACCAGCTTGTTTTAGTCTCAGCAACCCAATCAGCATTTCTTAGGTTTTTAACAAAATTTGCAGTTTCTTCTGGAGTAGAATGTTTAGGATCTAATTTGATGCACCAATCCCAGTCACCAGAAGTAGACCATAGGCTTTGAACCCCATTCATTTTTGCAATTGCAGTTGAATCGGACCAAGCATTTTTTGTTTTTAGAAATACAACACTATTCCATGAGTTCATTATAACGCTCCTTGTAAATTAATGATTAAAATTTGCTCCGAGGTAAATTTCAGAGCGTCATTTAACCTTAGACCATGGTTTGAAAAATTTCAATTCTTGAGATAATTTTTATTAAATTTTACATTTTGCTTAACGTCATTGGTTGTTGTGCTTGCATCTGTTGACTATTTTGAGCATTACTGCTTAATGCTTTTTCCAATGGCTCCCTTAAATTGCTCGAAGCACCAGGATGTTGTTTTAAATACTCTTTAGCTATGTTATTTAAATCAGAATCTTGAGGGTTATTTTTTAATGCCTTGGCTAGCTCATTCACCTTATCTTCTTTCATCTCATTAGTGAATTTTTTATATTTCTGTTTTGCTGTATCTAAATCTTGTTGCCCAAGTTGATCGACTCTAACACCTTTTTCTATTGCTTGTTGACATACAAGAATACCATGAATATTAGATTTCGTATTAACAACGGAACAGTTATCGTATTTTTGATCTTTTTGTTGAATGGTATGAACTGGGGGCTTTCCTCCAGTAATATCACGAATCTGCCCCATGATGTCTTTATGAGAAGTTCCATTGGAATGACCATTCATAGCGGAATTAATGAATTTTGCGTCTACTTTACTTAAATCATCAACACGATAAATTTGCGTACCCGCATCATTAGGCTGTTTACCAAGCCCCCTGTTGGTAAAAACCAGATAACCTGATTTAGAATTTGGTCCATCAGGTACAACTGATAAGCCCATAGCATGACCTTCAAAGCTAATGGGGATAGTAGTGGTTTTACCTTCTTTAATTCTATTAGCTATTTCTTGACCTGCTTGTGGATCTCTTTGAGCAGTACTATAAGAAAATCCAGCAGCTTTATTCGAGAAATTATAAGCATCGGCTATATCCTTAAAGTTTTTATCCACAGGGATACCACCCATTGCATGTTTATTAACAGCATCCGTCATTAGTTGATAAGTAGGACCAACATGGCCAAACTGAGAATAAGTACCATCCTTACTGGTCATTTCTATACCTAAAACTAAACCGTAATTTTTAACAGGATGGAGAGCATCTTCTTTGGCGTATTGAGGCGTAAAACCAAACTCTTTTGCAGCCTTACTATCTAAGGCCATATCAAAAGCAGCCCGCTCAATAGGGCCAGGAACTGCACCGAAATCTATCATTTGTTGGGCTGATGCAAAGTCTTGCTTTTGAAAAGCATGTTGTAAGGGACTTTGTCCATCAGGATTTTTTGTTAGATTCATTGCTTGTTGTAAATTAGCGAAGCCACATTTTTTTGCTTCGCTCTCTAATGCCGCTCTTAAAGCCGTTTGCTCCTTTTCCTTTCCAAGCAGATCTATCATGATGGCAAAAAAGCGATTCTGCTCTGCAGTGAGTTGATTGGCGATTTGCTGAAGCAATATTGCTCTTTGCTCATCACCTTTTTTCTGAATTTGTTTTAAATTTTCATCATTATCCTTTGAACGCACATCACCAAATAGTTTAAAAGGATCTTGTTCATTAGCCATAAATCACCCAATTAATTTTTTGCTCTATTGTAATAATAATAGTAATCCACAATTTTATCCAATCAGTCACAACATAGATGCCGTTCACAGTTCGTTAGCTTGAGTCTAACTGCGATAATTTTCAAGCAACGAAGTGCAAAAAATCATTATAGTTAGGCCAAGATAGTAGAACTGTCAACAGCACCTAATCGAGGCCTAATTTTTTTAGTCGATATCTTAGAATCCTAAAACTAATCCCTAATAACCGAGCTGCTGCTGTTCTGTTCCACTTGGTTTTCTTAAGGGCTTCAAGAATTAATTCTTTTTCTTGATCCAGAAGAAACCCTGGTAAGCTAGCAGCGTTGACTGAAGTAGCAGCGGACACAGTCGTTGCTACTTGAGGTAGATATAAATCTTTTACCTCAATAACATCCCCCTCACACATAGCTGTAGCTCGTTCTAAAATATTTTCTAACTCCCTGACATTGCCAGGAAAATGATAGTTCTGCAGCACATTCAAACACTCAGGCTGAAGCGTGATAGAGTCTTTATGTTGGTTTTTAGCCAATTTTTTTAATATGGTCGATGCTAAAGCGGGAATATCGGATAGTCGCTCTGACAAAGTAGGAACACGTAATTCAATTACATTAACTCGATAATATAAATCTTGTCTAAATTTACCAGCATTTATTTCATCTAATAGATTCTTATGGCTAGCGCTTAAAATTCGTACATCAACAGGAATTTCATATAATTCGCCAATGGGTTTGATCGCTTTTTCCTGAATAGCACGGAGTAATTTGACCTGCATTGCCAAAGGAAGTTCCGCAATTTCATCAAGAAATAAAGTACCTCCATGTGCGGCAACAAATAATCCGGATTTATCAGCTATAGCTCCTGTAAAACTCCCTTTTTTATGACCAAAAAATTCAGACTCCATCAATTCAACAGGAATAGCCCCACAATTGACGGGGATAAAAGGTTTATCCTTTCTTGGACCATGAGCATGGATCAATTGCGCAACCAGTTCCTTACCCACACCTGAATCTCCTTGAATAAAAACTGGAGCTTGATTACGAGCTAGTTTTTGAATATT
>DAIAOV010000125.1:0-4486 GCA_027437055.1 Legionella sp.
TCTTTTCGTCATTACTTTCTCCACTTAAGTACATTATCTCTTAACTGGGGTGTACAGATCTATTAAACCACTTCACATTAAATCTCAAAATAATGAAAAAATATTTAGCGTAAATAATTAATATCTCCTGATATGTAGGGAAAATTATTCCCGCATACGACCTGAAAATACACTTTGACTACACAAAGAGGTTTTGAAACATTTCCATTCAATCTACAAGACTCTGCAGAAAATTGTTTTGATTGAAATATAACAAAAAAGTAGAAGAAATTAAAAATTCAATTTCGGATATGATCGAGATCCAAAAAATAGAATTAATATATAAAGTGACGGAGTTGGACCCTCATGCAGAATTAACATATGAAGCAGTATCAGGAAAAATTGAGCTGTTAAAGATACTCTGTAATAAGCAAATAATTACCAATGAAGAATTTGAACGACATAAGATCAAATTATTAACAAAACTCAAAGATAATTTAAAGGAAAAGTTAAAATCCTAAGCGAAATTATAATGAAGCTAAAGCCTTCTGCATAAATGCAGCTAGTCCAGCAATAGAAGAAAAATCATCCAAAGCATAGGCTTTTATTTGAGGATTGGTATCAGCAAACATTTTTTTTAACGAACTTCGTGGGCCTAGCTCTAAAAAAAGAGAAATACCATATTCTGGAGCCAAACGCATTACCCTTCCCCACTGCAAAGTATGTGATAGTTCATCAGCTAATATAGAGGTCATGTCTTGTGTCTTATCAATCACTTCATTAGTCAGTGCGTTTAAGATAGGGTACTTCATGGGAGCAAAAACAACCGTTTGCAAGTACTGCAAAAAAGCTTCACTTGCTTTACTCAATAAAGGAGTATGAGAAGGCACTTTCACTCTTAATAATTCTGCCTTGCTAACCCCCTGCGACTCTGCGGCAGCAAGTAAAAGACGGAGTTCATCGACAGTCCCGCCAACAACATAGTGATCTTCTGCATTAATAATCGCTATAGAGCAATTAAAGTTGGTGCAGAGCTGCTGCACCTGTTTTAAGTTAGTGTTATCTTTTAATACAGCAAGCCTATATTGCTTTTTTCCTGGCAAATTATCCATTGCCTCCGCCATAAGCACGGCACGCTTTTTTGTTAAAGAGCACAGAGTATTTAAGTCTGTCTGTGTACTAACAGCAAAGGCGGCTAATTCTCCTAAGCTATAACCACAAAGAAACTCAGGGGATAAAGAAGTATATTGGTTAATTGCCAAAAAAGAGCCGACACTCAATATCGCTATAAAACACTGAGCATAGACCACATCATCGCAATAACGTTGCACAATCTCGGTATTGAATAAATCCAGATGAATGAGCTGACTCGCTTCTTCAAGCCAATGCTTACCCCAATCATCCGCAGCCAGTTTGGTAAACATGTCGCAATATTGCATGCCCTGGCCAGAAAAAGCGATCAATAATGACATAGAAGAGGCTCACAAAATAATTGTCCGATGAATAATAAAACACTAATTAAATCAGCAACACCGCCTGGGCTAATTCCCTCTCGAGAAAAGAGTCTATGGATTTGTATTGCATGTTGTTGGCGAGCATCAAGACATTCGATGGACAAAATCTCCTGTGCTTTTTGTCGTGCAAACAATAATCCTGCCCCCCCTTTTCTATAGAGAATATTAGTGTCATCAACCAATATTAATAACTGCGAGTAAGCAAACAAACAGCTTTTATTAAGACAGAGGGATTCCTCATACACAGTAAGAAAAGAGCTCAATAAATGAAACACGAGACTATAACCATCCCTGGCCATTTGCTTGGCATCCACGATTTTATACGTTTGTCTCACTATTGCCCCATGGCTGGATTGTTCTGTTTGATGATGTTTTAACCTAATACTCCAGTCTTTAATGAGTTGTAGATATAAATCATGTGGTGTGAATCGTTTTTTTTCTTTAATCATCCGCGACACAGAGACACATAATATACCTAAAGCAAAAATAGCACCTCTATGAGTGTTCACTCCTGCGGTCTTTTGCAACATGCGTCGTTCTGCATCGAGCCCAATCTGTCGTAAATTCTCATAGCAACCATTTGCCAATCCTTGTGCAGCAATACAATAAAAATAATGGCGCAAAGTAAAAAGACTACGATAAAATGTTTCTCCATTCATATCCCAATGAGCTCCTGAATCGATAAAGCTCACCAAACCCGGTTTAGGGTACGCTTTAACCTCAAAATAGAGCGCCCGGATTGCTATTTTAGCAATGCCTCTGGCTATCTTATCTTCGGTCTGACAAGAGATAGGGATATTGTACATAGAGATCATGTCTTGATATTAATCCAACTTCATGCGAGTTTTTAAATAATAATTGATTTGACGTCGCAGCAGCTAACTCTTTAATAGCCACATCACCTAAATTGGGGAAGCGGATCTCACCATCAATGGTTCTATTAAACTTCGTTTCTAATTTAATGAGCAATTGCTGCAGTTCAGTCAATGAATACTGCTCATAATCAATAAGCACATCCAAATCAGAATTTTCTGTAACAAAGGGCTGTTGCGTCAAATATTCGAATAAAAAAGAGCCAAAAACTGACACGGATTTAAAATCTACCAATTCCTGCGTAGAAAATAGCCGATCCGATTTCAGCCTCAATTTCCTGGCTAAAAAGTCAGCCATATCTGCTAGTTTCGGTAACCCTTCGGTTCTATTCACTGCGCTTTTAGGCAGTAATATGCCTACTCTATATTTTTTATGTGCTAACAAAACAGGTAAGCCCAAATTGAGATGGTCGCTTCCATGATCTAACTGTCTTGCATAAATACCAGGTAATCCCTGATTAAACCACTCCGTGACATGATGCATTAACTCTTGATCATTTTCATGTCCGGAATGAATGATAAATGGCGCGTGACTCCGCGGGAAGATAAGTTGATGCCTTTGACTTATCATTGCATGGCAATCACTTCATTAATAATGGCATAGGCCAATTGTCTTCCTCCACGCTCCGCACCGAGTTGAGCCCGTTGATCCGTATTCACATTATTCTTTAAAGCGCGCAGTAAGGCATCAGCAACCTGAGGCAGTGCAACCAGTTCATGCACACCACCTAATTTATAAAAGTTATCCGCGCCCGGAGCAAATACAGGTAATGTTTTACTTAATCGTTGCAAAATAGACAAATCTATTTTGGTCACTTTGGCAATACCTTCTAACCACATCACGGCTAATTCTGCTTCTGGTAACGCTAAAACAGTATCCGCCATTAAGCCATAGGCAATAAAACCACCACCCAAGGCTTGATTATAAACTAAGGAAATTAATTTATTCCCCTGTTGACGCAAACATTCCAAACTGGCAAGTAGATGGCCAAAATACTGATGCATCCCAAGCCACTCATCGCGCATGGCAAGCTGCTGTCCTGCCACATCGACTAATAATAAGAGTGGATCAGAGGAATGCGAAGCCGCCATGGCAATGACCTGTTCGGCCATAATCAAAGCTTGTTCCGCACCTAAAAAAGTAGACTCCTTTACCCCAAGGATACGAAAGGGTTGAGTGCCGATGCGCCCTTCGCCATATACCACCGACTGCTCTTCGGTTAATTCATATTCTGGCCCAAAGATGCCCTTCATTACTTCATCTAATGTAATCATTGCTCATCCTGGTCGATTTGTTGTGCTGCCCGTAAAAAACTAACTTCATCCATGTCAAATAAAGTTGGGGCTAACTGAGGATACTTAGCGGCTAAGTAACCCCCTTCTTCTTGATAACCCTTGGTCGTTTCAAAACGCTTTTTTAATAAGGCATGTTGTTCTTTAAGAACGTCACTGTTTATAGGTTTTTGCTTGTTCATGGCTTCTTTTAGCGCGTCTTTGATCGACTCCATAGAAGAGTCAACGTATGCTTGAACCACATGTTGTAAATAACGCGTTTTACCGCCATAGACTCGCCAGACTAACGATCTATCCTGGGCATCAAAGACTTCAACTCCTTTAACAGCCTGAATTACATCAGCTCCAGAGACGCCTATACGTCCAATTTCATTCACTATAAGGTAATCGAGACAAGCAGAAATGATCCCCATCCCACCAAATGCCCCGTTTTTTCCACAAATAACCCCAACGGTCATCACGCCTTGATTTCTGGCTTCAAAAATAGCTCGAATAGTCTCGGATATGGCGAGCTCCCCAGCATTGGCTTCATGCAATCTGACACCACCACTATCAATCAATAAAATGACTGTTTTCACACCGCGTTTAGCAGCCGCTTTGAATAAACCAGTCAATTTAGCGCCATGAACTTCGCCTACAGCACCGCCCATAAAATCTTTCTGTTGCGCAGCAATTAATATGTTTTGGTTATTAAATAAGGCGGAACCAATGACAATACCATCATCAGCTTCCCCTGGTAATCCTAAAGCAGCTAAATGGGGACTGTAGTGCTCCTCATCAGCAAGCCATTCATGAAACGACCGCGGATCGACTATGGCTTTAATTCGC
>DAIAOV010000125.1:4496-8226 GCA_027437055.1 Legionella sp.
CTAGATAATTACTTGCTGTTTTCTGATAACCATTAAACGTTTCGAACGCTTGCCTGAGACGCAGTGAGACCACAGGTGGTGTAGCGCCATTGTCATTTAAGGTAAATTTCAATCCAACGGGTTGGTATTCTGCAACAAAACTTTCAATAACCATACGCCAAATTGGCGCATAGTGATCTATTGCTGTTTCAATTTCAAAGCGCGTATTGCTAGTCGTGTTCTCTTCAACAATAATTTCCAAATTACCTGAACCGACAACACCACATACTGTTCGCAGACCTTTAAACTTATTTCCCGATAAAGCAAAATCAAATGTCATTGATTCCATTATTATTCCCTACCAATTTCTAAATTTGGCTGGTGGAACATACAAGCCCTTAGAGTAATCCACCAAATCACGAATAGATTTAGCTGCAAGTAAATCCCGACTCGCATCAGAAAGTTTAATACCTAAATCTTCTGGGCGTTGGATTACTTTTCTTGCACGCAATTCATCCACCTTATTCTTATCTCTTTGACGCCCAACCTCAGTATAGCCGGCAACACCACGTATTGCTTGCTCTCGTTCTTCAAGAGTCCGACACATCAATAAATTGGCAATCCCTTCCTCAGTGACTATATGACTAATATCGTCACCATAAATCATTACCGGAGGGATATCGGCATTCATTGATTTCTGCAGTGCCCAGGCATCTAATTTCTCAACAAAAGTAGGCTGCGTCGCACTTTGGAAGGTTTCAACCATTTGAATCACTAATTTTCTACCGCGTGGCATATTGCTGGATAAAGCCTCACAACGTTCCTGTCCTGCCTTCAACCAAGCGTAAGAAGAATGTCTTCGTCCCGGAGCATCACACCCCATGTTCGGCGCACCACCAAAACCAGCGATACGACCGTCTATTGCTGTAGAACTATGCCCATCGATGTCAATTTGTAAAGTGGCTCCAATAAACAGATCACAAGCATAATGCCCTGCTAACTGCCCATACAAACGATTAGAGCGTAGTGAGCCGTCTTTACCAGTAAAAAAGACATCAGGTCTGGCAGCAACATAATCATTCATACCAACCTCACCACCAACACAATGTATTGACTTAACAAAACCTTCCTCAATGGCGGGAATTAGCGTAGGTAGAGGATTAACCATCCAATGTTGACAAATCGCTCCTTTTAATCCCAAAGACGCAGCATACGTCGGCAGAATTAATTCAATAGCACAGGTATTAAAACCAACACCGTGATTTAAGATGCTGACCTTATATGGAGCATAGATCCCCTTGATTACCATCATGGCCATCAATATTTTTAGTTCATTAATTTGTGCTGGATCGCGGGTAAAAAGTGGCTCTATATGAGAGGGCCTCGGGCCTTTCACTATGACATCAACCCAATCTCCAGGAATATCAACCCGCGGTAGTTGGTCTACTATTTCGTTAACTTGCACGACAACTATGCCATTTTTGAATGCTGTTGCCTCAATGAGCGCCGGAGTCTCTTCTGTATTAGCACCGGTATATAAATTACCTTTTTTATCTGCCTTATCCGCCATTAATAGACAAATGTCGGGGGTTAAATCAGTCAGTAAGCGAGCGTATAATTCGTTATAGGTATGAATATTTCCAATTTGGATTTTTTCATTTTTTACCATATTGGCCAAGCGAGCAGCTTGTGGACCAGAATAAGCAAAATCAATTTTGGAGGCGATGCCTTTATCAAAAACAGCAAGATGCTCAGGTAATATAATAGCCGACTGAATCATATGCAGGTTGTTAATAGCTGAAGAATCCAGTTGAGTCATCGCAGATGCCAAATAGCTTGCCTGTTTTTGATTATCGCCTTCAATACAAATCCGATCACCACTTAGAATAAGATGTGACAATACGGCAACTATATCTTCTGTATTGACAAATTTGTGATTTTTTAAGTAAGGCTGAATTTTAGCAAGACGAGATAGGTACTTTTTCCGATTTTTATCCCACATAATTTTTTCCTAAAAATAAATTAGCACACAAGGACTCTCTATAACGTACATGCCCTCATGTTCTATAGCATAACAATACAACGTAATGAGATAATGACCTTATTTGACATGTTGAGCAAGCCAATCTTGAATCCTTAAAATAGTCTCAGTGACTGTAGCACAGAATTGTTTGTACAATGCATCCACCAAATGAATGGGTTCTGGTTTGGTACAAAGCTCAAGATATTGACAGGCAAATTTTAAACGTATGGCACCGCAATATAAAGCTTCTGTCTTAATTTTTTTAGCAATATGCTCGACTTGCTCCCAATTTTTTTGGGCGTAAGCAGTATCCATTGTCTTCAAGTCTTGGGGTAGAGCCTCCATGATCATTAACTGCAACAATTCTTTTAAAGATGCTTCATCAGCTATTTCATTTTTTTCTTCAAGAACAGGATAAGAGTCTAATTTAAACAACTCATCTTCTGATGCAGGTAAATCTGAACCTAAATACAGAGGTAACTTTGAGCTTAATGGGTCAGTTTTAGGCTTGATGAATTCGTCAATTAAATGATGCAATACGTTTATTTTAATGGGCTTAATGATGACTTTACTCATCCCAGCAACAACACACTCTTTTTTTACCGCATCCACAGCATGGGCAGTTAATCCTATAATAACCCCAGTTATGAGTTTTTCATGAGCAACTCGCAATGAGCTTAATGGCAGAGAGCTTTAAAGGTTCTATGGTATAAGCAGCTAAAGCTGCAATTAAATGAGTCATCGCATTGAATATTGAACGATGTCTTGTGTGCCAAATCTGGTAATAATGTTTTAAGTGTCCAATTACCGTTTCAATAATTCCTCTCTGGTTGAGCAATTGTTTTTCATAGCGAGATAAATCAAGTTTTTCCTTCATATTTTTGCGTTTTCGGGTGATTAATTTCAACCCTTTTGCAAGTAGTTCATCAAATAATTTTTTACCAAGATAGCCTTTGTCACCAAAGGCTAAGCCTTCTAACGACTTGAGTAACGGTGCAGCTTCTTTGCTATCACTACGGCTTCCTCGGGTGACTTTGAATGCTAGTAATTCGCCTTTATTATTAGTTACAATGTGCAGCTTAAGTCCGAAAAACCATCCAACAGAAGTACGACCATATTCTGCCACAGCATCAAACGTTTTATGTCGTTTTGAGCGCTTTAAATGACAAACAGGCAAACAACTTGAGTCAATATAATATATCCCAGTTCGTTTACCACCGTTTATTTGCGTGAATATCGTTAGTGGGAAAATAGCACGATTCATTATCGATATAAACCGTTCGTAGCTTGGCATTCCAGGGAAATAACTTTTGTGATAAACAGCAAGAAACCCAGTGTAAAAATTTTTGAAGTCTCGAAATTTAGACATCTGAAACATAACCAAAATGGTCATGATTTCACTTATTGCCAAGCCACCAACAGGACCGCGCTTGCCTTTAGTTGGGCCTGTTAACAAATAATGCCCTGAATAGCGATCTAACTCTTTACAGAAATCATCGACTTGGCAGAAAATAGCTACTAGCTGGCGAATGTCCATACCACAAAATCCTTTAGCGGGGAAAATGTGTGATGCTAAACTGAGCCGGCTTCTTTTTTCAATTCAAAATCACATAACCTTATGATTTTTCATATTTAAAACTCATAACTGGGGTTCTCAAATATATCTTGTCTGTATTTTATGTATCCAGTTAATTGACCCATTTCATTCAATTTAATTGATAATTTACG
>DAIAOV010000126.1 GCA_027437055.1 Legionella sp.
TTTCATCCGCTGAAACAATCATTGAGATTAAGAACTTAAGTCGCCATTTTGGCAGTTTTCTTGCAGTAAATAACCTCAGTTTTAATGTCAAAAAAGGAGAAATATTTGGCCTTCTTGGAGCTAATGGAGCGGGGAAAACCACAACATTTCGCATGCTTTGTGGTCTATTACTTCCTTCATCTGGAAAGTTGCACGTCGCAGGAGTTGACATGCGCTACGCCACTGCTGCACGAGCCCGCATTGGCTATGTATCACAAAGATTTTCACTCTATGGCAATTTGAGCATTGTTCAAAATTTACATTTTTTTTCTTCTGCCTATGGATTACGTGGTAAAAAACAAAAAGAACGGGTAGATTGGGCCTTGAATAGTTTTGAATTGGAGGAATACCGCAGTATTAATGCAGCTCAATTACCTCTGGGGATTAAACAACGTTTAGCTTTAGCTGGCGCCCTTTTGCATGACCCCCCCATTCTTTTCCTAGACGAACCTACATCGGGTGTTGATCCTCTGACTCGACGCGAGTTCTGGTGGCGAGTGAATAAACTAGCAGAGCAAGGAGTCACTGTACTGATAACGACCCATTTCATGGATGAAGCAGAATATTGTGATCACTTAGTTCTTATGTCCTTAGGGGAAATTCTTGCTCAGGGCACGCCACAGCAAATTTGTGCACAAGCTCAAGATGCACAAAATCCGAAACCGAGCCTCAACGATGCATTCATTCGTCTGATCGAGCACCATGAGATGCAAACTAGGAGAGAGTCATGAATGTCCAACGTCTACTTAGTTTGATCCGTAAGGAGTTCATTCAAATCGTTCGCGATCCTTCAGCAATTGGGATCGCATTTATTATGCCTGTTGTATTACTTTTTTTATTTGGCTATGGGGTATCTTTGGATTCTTATCATGTGCCCATTGCAGTAGTCGTAGATAATCCAACATCCTCAACAAGCTCATTTATTGCGGGATTACAGCAATCACCTTTTTTTGCGCCGAAACAATTTCCCGATATTAAAGCGGCGCAACTAGCGATCACGAATCGTCAGGTTAAAGGAGTCCTGTGGTTACGTAATAATTTTGCTCGTCAACTCTTACAGGACAATACAGCTCCAATTGGAATTTTCGTCAATGGGGTTAATGCCAATGAAGCAAATATCCTTGAAGGATATTTGCAAGGTGTCTGGCAAATATGGTTGCAACAATATGCCCAAAACATGGGTTTAACTCTAGTTATCCCAATCGAGAATCAAAGTCGAGTGTGGTTTAATCCAGCACTACGTAGTCGCGACTATCTGGTTCCTGGTCTTATTGCCATAATCATGACACTCATTGGGGCATTGCTTACCTCATTGGTTGTTGCAAGGGAATGGGAACGTGGCACTATGGAAGCGCTTATGGCAACTCCTGTCACCATGGGTGAGATTTTGCTCGGAAAACTTATTCCTTATTTTCTTTTAGGTATGGGTGGCATGATGATTTCTGTTTTGCTGGCCGTTACGCTTTTTTCTGTACCATTGGTAGGCGATTTTTGGGCGCTGTTTTGTTTCTCCGCTTTATTTTTGTTGGCTGCTTTAGGAATGGGATTATTGATTTCTAATGTGGCACGTGATCAGTTTGTTGCGAGCCAAATTGCCGTCATCGTTACTTTTTTGCCTGCATTTATTCTTTCAGGATTTATCTTTGATATTCGCTCCATGCCCTTTATTATCCAAATGATTACGCACATCATTCCTGCACGTTATTTTGTTAATATATTGCAAACTCTTTTTCTGGCAGGGAACATTTGGTCTATTTTGCTCTGGAATGGTCTTGCTCTTTTACTCATGACTTTCTTTTTTTTGGGATTAACTGTTTTACGTTCGAATAAGCGACTCGATTAAATGTGGATACGAATATGGGCTTTAACGATTAAAGAATTATTATCACTGTTTAGGGACAAAAAAGGTCGATTTGTTGTTATCGCACCACCATTAGTTCAATTATTAATCTTTGGCTATGCATCCACTTTTGATCTAAATCATATTCCCTATGCTATTTATAATGAAGATCCAGGCTTTGCTGCTCGTGAACTCTTGGGACATTTTCAAGGTTCACCTATTTTTCAGCACGTAGCGTCGATTCACGATGATAAACAAATCGCTCCACTTATTAATAACAAAAACGTTTTATTAGTTTTGCATATAGAGCGGAATTTTACGCGCGATTTACTCCGCCATCATTCTGCAAAAACACAAGTAATCATTGATGGACGTAATTCCAATACTGCAACGATTGCGCTAAATTATGTCAACAGTGTCTTATTCTCATTTAATGAGCTTTGGGCTAAAGCCCACGGCTGGTCAAAACCACCTGCAGAATTGGAAATTCGTGCTTGGTTTAATCCCAACCTTTTGTCTCGTTGGTTCATTGTCCCTGGTATTATCGCTCTTCTAATGCAAGTTGTAACACTACTCGTGACAGGACTTTCAGTAGCACGAGAACGTGAACAGGGAACGTTTGACCAGCTCTTAGTAACTCCAATGAGTCTTTCTGAAATATTGATTGGTAAGGCATTACCAGGACTTATTATTGGTAGTGTAGAAGGATCAGCGATCGCTATTATTGCTGTATTATGGTTTCAAGTACCCTTTATGGGCAGTTTATTAGCCCTTGGTCTAGGCATGTTTTTGTTTTTACTCGCTGTAATCGGAATAGGGCTTATGATTTCCTCTCTTGCTGTGACACAACAACAAGGATTACTTGGTGTTTTTATGTTTATGGTTCCTTCCATCATATTGTCAGGTTTTGCAACACCAATAGCTAATATGCCTCCTTTAATTCAAAACCTGACCTATCTCAATCCTTTGCGGTATTTTCTTATTATAGTGCGTGGTGTATTCCTGGAAGGCAATCATATTATTCACTTATGGTCTCAATATTGGCCACTTGCACTCATATCACTTTTTTCATTGACAACATCAGCATTGCTTTTTCGTAAACGTTCATGAGCCTATCTTCAAGGGACCCTAGATATTGCTTTTTACAAAGGGTTGATGTTTTTTTGATCATGAATGAGTGTTTTTTGCTACATTTGAATTTAAAACCAAGTACTCTACTTCTAAACTGATTAGGTTAACTAATTGATTTTAAAAGACAAAATGGCGCGATCGGAGGGGACTCGAATCCCAGACATCTTGGTTCAAAGCCAAGTTGATTAAGAATAAATCATAATAAGATCAGTATATTGCGATGTAACAAATTTAGCAATTACTGTTTGGAACTGCCTGGAACAACAGGTGCTTTTACTGAGTTAATATATAGTTGATCTATAATATCTGTATTTAAAGAAACAGATCCAAGGGCGACATCCTGTAAATAGAACTATCCAAGGTAACCTTTTTGCTTCTAGCTTTGCACACCAATTCAACGAAGATGTTCATTTACCCATTTTACTAAATCTTGTGAACCCATGACGCCGGCGCTTCTCACAACTTCTTTGCCATGATGGAAAAGAATTAGCATTGGGATACTCTGAATTGCATAGCGAGAGGCTAAAGAAGGTTGCGCTTCAGTATCAACTTGGGCAATTGGGTTCAATAAAATGTGCTGCAGACTCCAATTGTGGTGCCATCATTTTCCAGCTTTATAGGCTTACCATTAAAAAGTGCCAGTTAGCACTTTCCACAATTTAGATGTTCGATTAAGCGCGAAGAAGGTACTCGGTTAATTGTATTACAATGAGGACAAACAATATGCAAACTTGTATTCATGAGTTAAGCTCTCATAGAATTAACTATTGAATTGTATTGTAACTTATCATAATCGATTTTCTTATGGCAACATACATACTATTAGGAAATAGAGTAGATGATCGAATAATAACCATTAAAAAACTGAGATTATAAATGACAAAAAATTTTCAAATCTTGGCGGATTATACTCATCCAGAAATACAAAAAAAAGCGCATGATTTAACTCAAAACAAACTCGATATTCGCGAGCGGATTCAGAGTATTTTTAATTTTGTACGTGATGAAATTAAATTTGGCTTCCCCAAAGAGGGTGATTGGGTTTCTGCCTCAGAAACACTAAAATTAAAATTAGGACAATGTAATACCAAAAGCACTCTTTTCTTGGCTTTATGTAAAGCAAGCAATATTCCAGCACGAATTCACTATTCGCTAATTAAACGAGAAATTCAGCATGGTGTTTTTCCTGAACTTCTATATATCTTTTTACCGAAAGAGATATCTCATTCCTGGATAGAAGTTCAAATCGATAACACATGGCTACGTATTGATGGTTATATTGATGATCTAATTTATTTTCGTGGGGCAGTGGATAAATTGGCACAACGAGGCTGGGATATTGGCTTTGCAGTAGCATGTCCCCCTCAAGAACACACTTCTAAACCCAATTTTGAACAAAAGAATTTCCAACAAATGTGCGCGGTAACTGAGGATCATGGAGTATGGGATGAGCCTTCAGAATATTATCAATCTACTCTTTATCGAAATCGCCCCAGTATTATCAAACAATTCCTATACCGTCTTTTTATTCCTCTAGTCAATACACGTATAGAAAAAATACGGAACAACTCACTAAACTAAATAAATCTTTTATTTCGTCCCAACGTCTAGTTTTTTGAGAATCATCTCTAAAGGAAAAAATTGGGTAAATCCACTTTGGAATAAATTAGCTCCCACAAAAACAGTAACCTAAAGAAAGTACTTACTCAAATATAGAGGACTTTCAGGTACACCAAATGCCAAAGAAAGCAAGATAAATGCCCCAGCAACTATACGAACAATTCGCTCTGCATGCATGTTAAACTCCTGAGCAATGATCTAAGAATGACGCCACTTCCACCAACTTAAGTATAATAAAGGAATGAGAAATAATGTAAGTATTGTTGAAGCAATGTTGACTATAATCGCAAAAGAAGACATAGTTCAATTGGCTATACAAGCCCATTTAATTTTGAACTGAAAAACATAGCTTAACTGTGTGTCCAGAATTACTGCCCAGGATCAATTTGTCTTTTAATCTTAATTTTAAACATTTGATAAGATTGTCCTCATCATCCATGATTTTTCAGATCCTAAACAATGGATGAGTATATGTTGAATATAGCAGTAATTTGGGTTTTTAAATGACATAAAGATTTAAACATATGCAAAATGATAAGTCTTGTCTAAACTAGTATTATAAAAATATAAAATATTGAGTTAATTATGGATATCACGCCATTTTTTAAGTTGATGGTTGATAAAGGAGCTTCGGATTTATTTTTTAGCGTAGGTGCACCTCCCAATATTAAAATTGAGGGAATTACTTCACCTATAGGACAAGCCCCTATTAAATCGCAGCAAATGGCTGAGATTGCTTTGTCCATTATGAGTGATGAGCAGCAAAAAGAATTTGATG
Source organism: Legionella sp. (assembly GCA_027437055.1). Lineage (GTDB taxonomy): Bacteria > Pseudomonadota > Gammaproteobacteria > Legionellales > Legionellaceae > Legionella. The sequence goes on from DAIAOV010000126.1 coordinate 5,409, forward strand.
CCACTATGGAACTGAATATGGCTATTTCCATATCTGGAGTGGGGCGTTTCAGAATTAATATGTTTAGGCAACGTGGCGAAATGGCTATGGTTGTTCGCTACATTAAGGGGATAATTCCTTCTATAGAAGAACTTGGATTACCTAAGATTTTGAAAACCGTTATGATGGAGTTAAGAGGGTTGGTTTTGGTTGTTGGTGCTACTGGATCAGGGAAATCAACTACATTAGCTTCGATGATTGATCATCGTAATGAGAATCATAGAGGGCATATTTTAACTATAGAAGATCCTATAGAATATTTATATCAACATAAAAAATCTATTGTCGATCAACGTGAAATTGGTATAGATACCTTAAATTACGAAAATGCCCTGAAAAATGCCATGCGCGAAGCGCCTGATGTTATCTTAATTGGAGAAATTCGTGATCGTAATGCAATGAAACATGCTATAGCTTATGCAGAGACAGGTCATTTATGCATCTCTACCTTACACGCGAATAATGCAAATCAAGCTTTAGATCGCGTCATTAATTTTTTCCCTGAAGATGCAAAGCAGCAATTATTAATGGATTTGTCTTTAAATTTACGAGCCATTATTTCATTACGATTAATACCTGGGATAGAGAGTCATCGTGTACCAGCTGTAGAGGTATTATTAAATTCTCCTTATATTACAGATTTGATTGATAAAGGTAAGGTGGACGAAATTAAAGAGGTGATGGCACGAAGTAATGAGCAAGGAATGCAAACTTTTGATCAAGCGCTTTTAGCCTTATATAAAGAAGGTAAAATAACAAAAGATAATGCAATTAAGTATGCTGATTCTAAAAATAATGTCGGCTTACAAATTCGACTTAACGAAGAGCATGATTTTAGTGATAATGAGCATTTAACCATTCAACCTGATGATATAGATAAAGTTTAAATGGGGTAATTGTTCACGTAATGGCGTTAACTTAAGGAATTAATGCAGTGTCACTTATTTGTAGCTTGGTTGCTTGCAACCAGGGATGGCGATGCTCAATGTTTGATCCCGGTTGCAAGCAACTGGGCTACATGGGCCTAAGTTCACGCCATTGTGCGAACGCTTAGGAGTGAGGTGTGAGTTATCTGCAATTTTATTGTTTACAATTTATCTAGCAAATTGGAAACAGCTCTGATAAAGTATGCTTTATTTTTTTGTCCATTATGATAAAATAATGTACTTGATGATTTTGTGTGATTTCCATGGTTTGGCTGTATAATATCGCTGATATTAAATTAGGGAAACCTACTTACTTAGGACATGAGGCTTACGTTGATGCAGTATACGTCCCTGCTGATGCGAATGATAGGCCATCTAAAGTAATTTTTAAAAAAAATAAATATGGACATTCAAAATACTCTCGCTTTGAAGTAGCCTTTAGTCAGTTAGCTCAATTATTTTTAGCAAAAGGCTCAACATCTCATCAAAAACTAGTAGTCAATGATCAGGGAAAAGTCGTTGGAGTAGCTACTGAACATCTTTGTTATGTTATAGCCCAAAAAGAAGGATTAAACGCAACTTTTTTTACCCTAGCTGATCCTACAAAAAATTGCGACTATATCCTCAGGCAGGTTTCTCGAGCAGAAGATATACCTTACTACTTTTTTGATAAGTTGCCCCATGGCTTTTTCGCCACGTTATTACAAGCTGAAAAAGAAGATAAATTAGATATTGACTATGATTCTCTAGCAAGTATTTTAGCCAGTTCTTATACCTTAGAAGAGGATGACTTACATAAGGGGAATTTTGGTTTTTACATAGTAAAAAAGAATGGCAGACCACGTCTTGTTTTTTTTAAAATAGATCATGATTTGATGCTTGCTGATAGTATCATGTCGTTTAAAGCAGTTCGTCCGTTGCATATCTTTCATGGAGCTGATGCATTTAATATTACTGCAGAAGATTTGCTCAATTTTCCTAATTTATCCAGCTCTTCTAATATTTATTGGCCAACTAAATTAAATTTTATTACTAAGCCTTGGGATCCGAAAGCTTATCTTAGTTCAGAAGAAACAGAAGCTTTTTCCCTGCTAGCAAAACGATCTGAATTTAAAAGAGCCAAATGGTTGGCATTTTATAAACACATTCTATTATCCAAAGAGTTAATGGAAGAGGGGCTGAAAGAATGTTTAGATGACATTGTGCCTTATGAACGAGCTAAAATAGCATTAGTGGTGGAAGCAACAATAGCAAGACAGGCGCGCTTAAGAGCAGTGTTATTTTCAATAAAAGAATTTCGTGACTGTATTGCGAGTTTAACCCTCGAGGAGCATGAGTTTCTGCTACGTGATCTATTAGGGCCCACTTTAGAAACAGAGGTTCCAGCTGAAATAATAGATTCTATGTTTTTATACCAGGAATTATGCCAATCTGAGTCCTTATTTGAAGAAGGGGATACTCCCTTACATACAGCGATTAAGCTTGGTGATTATCGATACGAAGAAACCGTACAAATGTTTGGCCATTTTATTAATGTAAAAAATAATGCTGGCAAAACACCACTGGATATTGCCTTAGATATGCTGGCAATAGCAGAAAACTCCTCTAACGACATTAGAAAAAATGTCCGCCTTACTATGCGGCATTTGTTAGAAAATGGGGCAGAAAAAAGCGAACAATTTGAGTTGTTCGAAGAGGATGAAAATATTGAGTCCTATAAATTTGAGACCGAATACATCGAGAGAGCTGGTAGTGCC
>DAIAOV010000127.1 GCA_027437055.1 Legionella sp.
GTTGTAACGCCCGCAGCATCCAGAAATCGTAGGTTGAGCCTTGGCCCCTCACTGTCAAGCCACTGCCATTAAGCTAAGGAAAAAGCTGTCTTTCCTTAATGGCAGTGCGACCGGAAGAGACACTATAGTAAAATTTAGGCCAAACTCATCGAGCTTTGATGCTCTCTCTCTGGCATGTTAAAACTATCAAAATCTACACCACAAGGTGATAGTGTATCGCCTTGTTGAAATGCTCTCCCATCCCCATGATATAATTTCCCATCTCCATTGGAGTAAGCAACTACTTTATTGGTTTTAATATTAACAACGACAAACTCTCTATTTTTTTCGCTTTGGTCAAGGTAAAAATTCACTGCATCTTGTTGAGTTGGAAAAGACAGGGTTAATGTTCCATCTTCCATTTTCGGCTCTTGATACCAACTTTCCCCACTGTATAATTTTTTATAATCTCCAAGAATAGCATCTAGGCTCTCCCCCTTAACTGATGTTTGTACCGGTAAATTATTTAATTGCTCTTCCATTTCTTCACTGCTTAAAGAAAGATATTTTTTATATTTCATATCGAGTTTCATTTTTTCTTGCATTGTTATTTGATCCAACACTTGCAATTCCTCTTGTAATCTTTTTAACTCGATTAGACGTTTAATCTCTTGTTCTTTAGTACTCATCGCTTACTCTCCACCTCATAGATCCACTCATTATATATAAATCACGGTTCGAGACATAAAACATACTGTTTTTTTACAAAAAATTAACATATGGCATTTAATTCAAACCATTTAAATTAAGGATCAAACATGTCGACAAACATACCCAACAAGAGGTATAATTCGTACATTTTTTTTACAGATAGAAATTTATGAATCATAGAGTCGGATTTGTCAGTCTAGGTTGCCCTAAAGCTTTGGTTGATTCTGAAAGAATCATTACTCAACTTCGCGCCCAAGGATATGAGTTAGTTTCCAGCTATCAAGATGCAGGGGTAGTTGTGATTAATACTTGCGGCTTTATAGACAGTGCGGTTAAAGAGTCTTTAGATACTATAAAAGAAGCTATGGCAGAAAATGGTCGTGTCATAGTGACCGGTTGTTTGGGGGCTAAAGCAGACATCATTAAAGAAGCTTGTCCTGATGTATTACATATTAGCGGCGCACATGCCTATGAAGAAGTGGTAAATGCAGTTCATCAGCATTTACCACTACCAGCAGATCCTTTTACCCAACTGATTCCCCCTCAAGGAATAAAATTAACTCCACGCCACTATGCCTATTTAAAAATCTCTGAAGGATGCAACCAGAAGTGTACTTTCTGTATCATCCCCACAATGCGTGGTAAATTACAAAGTTATCCTATGGCCCAAGTGCTTACCGAAGCCAAAAAATTAAAAGAAGCAGGCGTTAAAGAGTTATTGGTTATTTCTCAAGATACTAGTGCTTATGGAGTAGATACTCGCTATCAAGAAATTAATTGGCAAGGAAAAACGGTTAATACCCGTTTTTATGATTTATGTGAACAGCTAGGCGAATTGGGTATTTGGGTTCGTCTCCATTATGTTTACCCTTATCCCCACGTTGACGAGATTATCCCTTTAATGCGAGATGGCTTAATCCTACCCTATTTGGACATCCCTTTACAACATGCTAATTCACGCGTTTTAAAAGCAATGAAAAGACCGGCCAGCAGTGAAAATACTTTGCTACGCATTGCCTCATGGAGAGAAGTTTGCCCTGACATTACCCTACGCTCCACTTTTATCGTTGGCTTTCCGGGGGAAACAGAAGAGGAATTTGATGAGTTATTAGATTTTATAGAAGAAGCTCAACTAGATAGAGTTGGCTGTTTTAAATATTCTCCTGTTGAAGGGGCAAAAGCTAATGATTTAGCTTCTCCTGTCTCTGAAGATGTTAAAGAAGAACGCTATCACCGTTTTATGCAATTACAAGCAGAAATTAGCCGTGACAAATTAGAAAGTAAAATTGGCAGTACCCAAACAGTACTTATTGATGAAATAACGCAGGATAATATTGTAGCACGTAGTAAGGGGGATGCTCCTGAAATCGACGGCTTAGTTTACCTACCCCCCACCCCTGGAATCACTGTAGGCTCCTTTGTTGACGTCACTATTACCGATAGTGATGATTACGATTTATACGCGGAAGTGTAACTCGTAGCAACTGTCTTGAATATTTAATTCAAGACAGTTGATTCAGTTCCATCCAACAACCTTATTATTGCTTATATATTTGTATGCCTGATTTATAATATTTAAACCTAATCCATAATTTCCAGCCAAAGCTATACATAATTTTTCGGATAAAATATGTACTTTTAATGCATGATATTTTCCATTGAATGGTCCGGTATTATATTTTGATGGGACAACTGTTAATAAAGTATCCGCCACAATAAAACCGTCATCAAGGCTAGCTTCAGCAAGAATCAATGTCATAATATTTAGTAGTTAAATAGCAAAACCATAATGTGTCCCATCCGGAAGCTCAACATCGAGCCGTAATTTTCTTCCAGTTGCTTCAATATAGCGCTTTAAAGATGATAGTTTAAGATCACGTCCAGGCTTTTCCATCTCAGCAACTGTGGGTTGCTTTATGGGAAGAAAACATTAAAACTCAACAACTCATGCTGAATCAATACAAAAAAGAGCTAGAGGAGATCTCATTACGTTGGGGTAATGATGCTATAGAAAAAAATGCCTCTCTTGCTGCAAGCAAGGAAACTATGGCAAACGTATTAAAGGAAAGCGCCAAAGTAACAGCAGAAACGATACATAATGATCTGGAAAGGGTACTATCTCATACCAGTGAGTCATTGCGGCGCACAGAGCGAATCGCCATGATTAATCTGGCTGCATCGGCTCTAACAGTATTGGCCATTGGCATGATAGTACTTGGTATCTTGAGGTAAGATACTCACTTAGCTCTTTTTGAAGCCCAGACAGCTCCATTCTCATTAGTTCCAACACATTTGCAAAATGATCATAATCTTTAGGATTTATTGTGATGCCATTATTATTTTCGACTAATAATTGAGCTGCTAGTTTATGCATTTGTTGATGCTCTATTCCTAATGCAATAAATCCAGGATGTTGACTTAATTTAGCTGAAGAAAAATTATGATACCACTGACCAAATCGACACTCTTTATGGGCATCCTCACTTACATCATGTTTATCAGCGGGCAACCTGCAAATTAATGAGCGAATTATTAAGTTATACCATTGTTGATGATTATAAAGAGCTTGTTCTAACTGAAAAAGGATGGATTGAAGCTCTTCGCGATGAAGGAAATCCATTTGGATTAATTTAACCTTAAAACATACAGTATTATACATGACTATAGCGTTGAACAAGCTATCTGCGCAATTAATCCCTTTAAACTTCCCACGTACATATATGGACTCCTCGGTTATTGCAATATTATTATCATTTATCAATCAATTTTAGTCTGCAAACATATATTCGGCATCAAAACCTAAAGTTCGTGCCATGATGAAATTTGCGGGCTCTCTTATCCTAAGATCACACTAACGATCTTAATAGATTAGTGTACGTACCAGGTTTTTAAGAGAGTAGTTGACACTTTATTGATAACTTATCGCAAACTAGGGTATCTATTTAATTAGCATTACTATGCCTATGCTAGAGCTGGATCATATACAGTAGATTTAGTAATCACTGACCATGCAATACGAGCATTTTTATTAGCTACAGCAACAACCGTTTTATTAAATCCGTTTCGCTCTAATAACTTTTTTATCCAGAGTCTTGTTTTATCCACTGTTCCTTTGACTTGGTTCACTACAGCTCGAGCCCCATGAATAAGAAGAGTCCTCAAATATTTATCACCTCGTTTACTAATACCTAATAACCTGTTCTTTTGGCCACTTGAGTTTTGCCTTGGCACTAAGCCAATCCATGCTGATAAATGACGACCATTTTTAAAGTTATTGAAATCTCCTATTGAAGAGACCAAAGCGGTTGCTGTAATTTCACCAACTCCAGGAATACTCATCTAAGGAAATATTGCACTACTCTCTTTCCAACGGAAAATTATTTTTGAAATATTATGGATAAAAGATCTAATACTTTATTTTGAGCTTCCCTTTCAATAACACCTAATTTTTTGACAATACGAGTGCGATCTATTGACCTCAGCTGATCAAGCGCAATCTGCCCTTTTTTATCTTTAAATTCTGTCAATACTCTAGTTGGAAAATTGTCTTTAATGGTGCTAGTCATCGGTGCAATAATAACTGTTTTCAACCTGCTCAAATTCATTGAATCCGGTGATATAATTACTGCTGGGCGTGTTTTTTTTATTTCAGAACCAATTGTAGGATCGAGGTTTACTAAAAAAACATCAAACCTTTTTATTTTTACCATGTCCATTCATCCATATCAAAATCATTGCTTAGATTTAAATGAGTCTCCTCACTTCTATCATCTACAACAGCATTGAATTGCTCTAACCATCCTTCTTGCTGATTTTTGATTGGAATTAATGTAAGCACGCCCTTTTCATCTGCTCTAATTTCCAATTCTTCGCCGGGATGTAAATGAGCTTCTTTAATGATAACTGAGGGAATACGAATTCCGATTGAATTTCCCCATTTAGTTAAAGTAACAGTAGACATTGTAACTCCAATATGTATATTCATAGTTTAATTATACATAGTATATACATTTATTCAAGTCCTTGCTGTGCGAAAATGGCACCGTCAAGTTAACTTTTGACTTTTCAAAAAAGTGGATTTGTCGAATTTTAGGCGCAAAGCAGCTCAAAGGCAGCGTCACTCCAAATGTCTTTTGCCGATTGAAAATGGTTTTTTTCGTTGCTTGGCTGGTTTCGTGTATCGGCCAACAGCGACTGCAAAGAGACTCCTGATGATGCCCATAAGTGCGATGACGCCCTGCGCCCCAGATGGTGACTTAAAACGAATGAGGCATTTTTCTTTTCTACGCGTGGGCTGATGAGCATTTTCTACGCGATTATTGAGTCCCTTATGCGAGCGATGTTCTACCCCTTTGTCCATCTGGCGAATTGGTTTCGTGTAGCTCCTTAGCTTGTCCGTTACAATTACTCGAGGCTTTGGATGGGCGTTCAATAGGCGAGACAGGAAACGGATGGCCGCCTTTTTATTGCGCCGCTTTTGCAGAAAGACATCCAGTTCATAACCCGCATCATCCATGACACGCCATAGATAATAAGTCTCACCGCGAATACGTAGTTGCTGCTCATCCAGATGCCATTTGTCCGATAGTCTGGGCGCTCGCTTCTTAAGGACGTTCTTAAAATGAGTGCCAAATTTAATACACCATTGACGTATCGTTTCATAACTTACCTCAATACCACGATACAATAAGCGTTCCGATACATCGCGGTAACTGTCATTGAATCGATGGTAACTCCACACCGCAATACTTATAAGCTCAGACGGATAACGGTATCTTTTCGGTTTCCTTTCTAGCATTCAGATCTTCCTACCAAATAAAATACAGTCTAGACCAAAAGTTAAGTTGACGCTGCCTCGTACGACGATAATAAAACTCTATTTAACCATATTTTTAAGACACAAGGTCGGGCAACCAGTTGCCCGACCTTGGATCCTAATTTCCTACACCATACAAAGCATTACAAACCTGCGCCACCCTCTCTCGAAACTTCTCTATATCAGCACTGGGATTAGGCTGTAATATTTTCCGATGTAATAAATAATGATAGTAATTGTAAGCTTTTTTTAAAACGATGAACTGTTCTCGACTTATAACACGAGATAAAAACAGTTGTTGGATCTGGCTCAAAGTATGTGTATAGCGCGCCAAATTAGAATGTTGCAGATTAAGCACCAGAAATTGAATTAAAAATTCCAGATCTAATAATCCGCCACGAGCATGTTTTATCGGATCAGCTTCCTGATGTAAATCTATTTTTTCTCTCATCGCCAGTACCTCTTGTTGCAATAATACTCTATCTCTTGGCAAGGCTAGTACTGATTTTTTCAACGATAAAAAAGCTTGTTTTATACGAGGGGAGCCTATAATGATACGAGCTTTTAACAAAGCTTGATGTTCCCAAATCCATGCATGGTTCTTTTGATACTCAATGAACGCATCTACATGGCTGACTAACAATCCTGCAGCACCAGAAGGCCTTAGTCTTGTATCGACTGAATATAAAATTCCTGCTTGTGAACGTGTAGTCAGCATATGTAATATTTTTTGAGTTAAGCGAGTAACTAATGCTTCCTGTGCAGGCTCCGCATCATATAAAAAAACCAGATCTAAATCAGAAGAGTAATTCATCTCTCTGCTACCAAAAGTTCCATAAGCAATTATGGCAAAACGAGAGGTAACATCAGTCATCTCAAGATGACGAAAGGATAATTGCTCACTGGCTATGGCTAATACTTGAGTCACTATGGCCTGAGCTATGTCAGATAAAAACTGGCCAATACGTACAGAATGGCATAATCCATACAGTTCTGCGCGTGCAGCCATCAACCAATTGGTTAATTTAAACTGTCTAAGAATTTCTTCTTGTAATTCCAAATCAGATACGTGGGATAGTTTTTCTGCCAACACTTGTTCCAATTGTCGCAATGAAAGAGGTTTCCAATTCTTTTCTTGATCTAATAACACCTCTAATAAAAAAGGTTGACTAACTAATAAATTGGTAATAAATGGACTATTTGCAAACCAAAATAATAGTTCTTTCAATGCATAAGGATTTTCAGTTAATAAAGCCAAATAAGCACTACGCCCCACAATATTTTCAAGTAAGTGCATGACATGCAATAGCACATCATCTGTTTCTGTAAAATGAGTTAACTCTGTAAGTAATAACACCATAAAACGATCCAGTCTCATTCGTGCGCCTTGTGGCAAGCGTCTGCAACGAGGACTGTGTCTAAAGGCATGAAGCATTTGATAGCAGTGAACCGAATTTTTATAGCCCAGACTAATCAACAAATTAATTGCCATACTGTCTTCAATATGCCCCTGCCACAAGCTAGATAACTGATTTGCTAATAATCTTTTCTCATCCTCATAAGCGTCGACTTTACCTAAAACTAAATGAAAAGAATGACTAATAATACGTTGATATTGATGCAATTTATCTAAGAAATTTTCCCATTGAGCATAGCCAAGAGCTAAGATAACTTGAGCCTGTTTTGTTTTATCCTCCGGTAATGAATGAGTCTGTTGATCATTTAAGCTTTGTAATACATTTTCTAGCTTTCGCAAAAAAAGATAAGCCTGCTTTAATGCATCACAACGAGGTAACAAGTGCTCCTGCTTTAGAATGGAAAGAGCAGATAATGCATTTTGTTGTTGCAATTGCGGCAGCCGCCCGCCACGGATTAATTGAAAATTCTGAATAATAAACTCTACCTCCCTAATACCGCCCTGACCACGTTTAATATCATTAAGACGAGGATTTAATTGTACTTCGCGTTCTATCATTGCTTTCATGCTTCGCAAAGATTCGATCACACTAAAATCAACATAACGTCTATACACAAATGGGATAATTAAACGTTCAAACCAAGGATAGAGGGTATCTATAGACTCTGTAATAATCCGCGCCTTAACCATAGCATAGCGCTCCCAATCACGTCCCTGCTCCTGATAATAGGTTTCCATAGCAGCTAAGCTAGACACAAGTGGGCCACTATCTCCGTTAGGACGCAATCTTAAATCAACTCGAAATACAAACCCATCTGCCGTGATATTTTGTACTATTTGTGCTAATTGCTGCACTACCTTGCTAAAATATTGTTGGTTACTAATCTGTTCAGCACCATCAGTATTACCCGACGCATCGTAAGCAAAAATTAAATCAATATCTGAAGAATAATTTAGCTCCCTCCCTCCCAATTTTCCCATGGCAAGAGTATATAATTGAACCTGTTGCCCTTTTTCATCCCGAGCAACGCCATAGCGAATAGAGTTAGAATGCACACAATAATTTATTGCATGTAATATCAACGCATCAGCACAATCTGACCAAGATCTCATGACCTCTTCTGTATTTGCTCTACCAGCTAACTCCAACAATAACAGTCGCAAAAAATGAGTATGTCGAAAATGACGCAGTTCGCGCATATAT
>DAIAOV010000128.1 GCA_027437055.1 Legionella sp.
GTTAGCTAGCAGTCCTAATAAAATCAATAGGTTGGGGCGAAAATAATGACTCAATGCTTTTTTGCCGCAAATCTACACAGCATCAACAGCTACCTGTTCGGATAGCTTTGAAGCTCTTACCACAATAATAATAAGAACCAAATAGACTGACATAAGCAAGGTATGTTGCAGTCCGAGTAATATCAATTTAATGAAAGGGGGTTTATCATTAACTGCATAGATTAGTTCATTACCGTCCATAGAACGCTTCCTATATTTATTTTTACCTTAGCACAAAACAGATATTAGACAAAGAAACTGTTATGTTCTAACTTATGAATAAGGAACAACACGGGTGTGATTAAAGGAAACATAAAACTATCATGTTCAAAAGTATCAAAATAAGTATTCACTTAAGCATCATTACCTTATTTGTGCTTTTGTTAAGTTTTATTGGCTTTACAATCATTACTATTAATTATGTAACTCTAGATAAAATCCTAAGTTCCGGTGCTGAAAATTTAATTGAACAAACATCCTTATTAGTTAAAGAACGGATTTATGCTTATTTGCATCCTCTAAGTAGTGATCTCATCCAAATTAGAAACACAATTAATCGTGACATTGTCAATCCTGATAATAGAAAACAATTTGATGCTTTTCTCAGTGAACGAATTCGCTATAACCATGAAATATTTATGATTTATTATGGGACAGTAAATGGGAACTTTTATGGAGTGGATCATGAAACGCCTAATGTAATTGGTCTTAATCATATTGAGAACTCAGCATCACCGCCGATCAATATTCGTTATGAGCTTGATGAGGAAGGTCATATTATTCGAAAAAAAATACTAACCAAACACTATGACCCAAGAGTTAGACCTTGGTATCAACAGGCCGTGAAAGCTGGCAAACCGATTTTAACAGATATATATACCTTCTATGTATTTAATAGAAGCGGTTATTTTGTCCCTGGGATCACCGCAGCAACACCGATTTATGATAACAATAAAAAGCTAAAAGGAGTCTTTGCTCTCGACTTAACTATTGATGGTATACAGCATTTTATTGAAGAATTACAAGTTACCAAAAATACAATGATTTATATAACAGATGACAAACAACAAGTTATTGCTTACAGGAATCCATTTCAAACAAAAGATATTCGGGGGGAAATATTAACTCCAGAACTCATCAAAAAATTCAATATCCCTCTTATTTCTTTTGCAAGAGGAGATAAACCGCAGGTTACCTCATATAAATATAATGGTAAGACCTTTTTCTTAGCCTATCAACCAATTACAGAAGAGACTATCTATCAGCCATGGCATATCAACATTATTGTCCCGGAAGAAGATGTACTGGCACCATTGCAGACTTTAAGTATTCGAGCACTACTATTGACCATTATTGTTCTCTTTATTGGCATATTATTGGCCCGTTATATTTCTAAAACAATATCTAACCCTATTATTCAATTAGCTAAAGAAACAGAAGAAATTACTAAATTGAATCTTACCCCCCCTTCTTCATTGCAAACTGTTATTAAAGAAATCAGTTACATGGACAAAAGTTTAGCAGCTATGAGATCCAGCTTAGCATCATTTCAACGTTACCTTCCGCGTTCATTAGTCAAGAAGTTAATTACTAGTGGTAAAATTGCTCGTGTTGGCGGTCAAAACGAAAACATCTCCATCTTATTTTCCGATATAAAAGATTTCACTACATTATCTGAAGAAATTAATCCGCAACAACTAATGCACTATCTATCAGAATATTTTCAATCGATGACTGAGTCGGTTATTTCACATCAAGGAACTCTAGATAAATACATAGGCGATGCGGTCATGGCTTTTTGGAATGCACCTACACGGGATGCAAAACACGCGCTCCATGCCTGTCAAACGGCTGTAGACATGATCGAACGAGCAGAAAAGCTCAATCGCTACAAACGCCAACAAGGGTTGCCCGAGTTTAAAATACGAATAGGAATTAATTCTGGTGAAGCAATTGTAGGCAATGTCGGTTCGGATGATAGGCTTAATTTTACAGCTCTTGGTGATGCAGTTAATCTCAGTAGTCGTCTGGAATCTATTAATAAAATATATAATTCTGAAATTATTGTAAGTAATACGACTTATGAACAAGTTGAAACAGAATTCCCCTTCCGCCTGTTGGATGAAGTAGCCGTTCGGGGGAAACGGAAAGGAACTACAATTTATGAATTACTTACTAAACCTAATCTAGAACATTTACAACAACATAAACAAGAATTTGCAGTAGCATTTGGGCTTTATCAAAAAGGAGAATGGGAGCAAAGCATCTCTTTATTTGAACAATTAACCCCAGCTTATCCGGAAGATCGATTAGCTAATATTTATATTGAGCGTTGCCAACAACTCATCAACTCGCCTCCCGTTTATTGGGATGGAATATGGAGAATTGAAGATTTAGCACCAGGAGTATACTAAATTGCCGGTCATCTAAATCGATTTATTTTATTGCATGATGATTTAATTTTACAATGAAAAATAAGTCCAAAAATACCAATAAATAATACAATTATTCGATTATAAAACTTGTTGATTAATATATTTGCATTAAATACAATATCTCATGATTTTGTCAAATTATTCCTGGAGCCTTGTATGAGCAAATCTAAGAACAAAGATCAAAGATCGGAGCACTACCAACAAAAAAGGTATGAATTATATGAGGAGTTTAATCTATTTTACCGTCTAGCGAATACTACAAAAAAGTCCAGCGCTTTAACTGTTCAATGTCAAAGTCAAATTAGCAAAGAGTTAAAAAAATGGGAAGAAGGATATGAACAAAAATTCCAAAAAAGACCTTCCCAACAATTAATCAATAGACAAATTGAACTCCTACAAAATACATGTACAGAAGGACTAACAACCCATAATAAAATATATGTCATATTACGTGATGATTACAATAGACAGAGATTTAATGGGCAAGGAAAAAAATTATTACAAAAAGAAATAATTAAACTTCAATCGACTACAGTACAATTCTTTTTAAGTAGTGAAAATATAAAAAATATGCGGCTATTACTTGTAATGGAATTTATAGTAGGAAAATTAGAAGAATTAGAAAAACAACAAAAGATAGAAAAATTAGAGACCGAAGAACACGCACATAGCGCAAAAAAACCACAATTTTCGATTAGAGACATGCTCTTTTCTAGAAGTCCAAGAAAAAATGTAATGACAGAGCACGATTTATCGACACACGAGAATGTTGATGGTCCCACAGAAGATCAAAGTCTCCCAGAAGAGCGAACCTCTTTAAATCTCTGATCTTTTCTAAATATTAAAATGATATGTATGACGCGCGACTTTCCCTCACTATGGAAGCCGCGCGTTGCAATGGCGTCAACTTAAAGAGTAGGTCATTTTCAGTCTATTATCTAAGTAATACGCTTCTATTCGGATCTATTTAATAAAGGAATATTATGAAAATCCAAACTTTAATTGCATTCATTTTGTTCACTACAACCACAATACTCTGTGCTGAAGATGCTCTTTATAAAGGTCCTGATCATCCAATTATTCCAGCAGATAATAACGAAATCAGATTAACTCTTGCTCAATGCATTGAGGACATCAATGAGGTCACTACCTATGATGAAGCGCATAATGCAGCAAAGAGTCTTTGCGAACTACGAAAACAACATCAAGCGACGCGCCAACAAGTATTAAAAGGCTTAGCAGAGTTAGTAGCCCAATATAAAGGGGTGACAAATCATGAGCACGACCAGAGATTAGCCCAAACCATTTCATTAATTCAGGAAGGAGTAAAAGTCTGTCTGGCTGCTCTTGATTCCCAAGAATACTGCCACAATTTAGGGTGCGCTATGGAACCGGAAAGTGATGCCATCCTTTGTGACACTCAAGCCACCAAGATTATCAATAGAATTTTGGGGCGCGAGTAGGATGGGTTATATATCTGAGGTATCCTTTACAAAACAAAATTAAGAGCAATGAGATTGAATAAAGTCTATTACTGTTTTGACAAATTGGGGATCCCAAAGATTATCATGGCCCTTGTTATCCAGAGCAACAAAAGTTTTAGGTTCATTGGCTTGATTAAAAAGCACTAATCCCTGATCAAATGGTATAAGCTTATCCTGTTTGCCATGTAAAATAAGCAAGGGAGATTTAATATTATGTATCCTCGTAAGCGAGCTGTATTTATCCCATGGTGCTATGAAAAGCCAAGGGTAATGATAACGAGCAACAGCAGACAATGATGTGTAAGGAGACTGAAGCACTAAGGCACAGGCAGGAAACTCTTCTGCCATTTTTACCGCAACACCGGTGCCTAGAGACTCACCATAGAGCACTAAATGTTGTGACGAAACGCCTCGCTGTTGCAAAAAATGTATGGCTGTACGTGCATCGGTATAGAATGCCTCCTCAGAGGGGCTTCCCTTATTACCACCATAACCACGGTACTCCAAAAGTAACACACCAAATCCTACATCCAGAAATGCACGGGCCAAATACATACGATTACCTATATGACCTGCATTTCCATGAAGGAATAATACCGTAGGTTGATTTGTTTTGGCCGCTTTATACCAGGCAAGTAGATTGATGCCATCACGAGTCTTAAGGTGAAGCGCTTGCAGATCCGTAGCATAATAAACTTGCCGACTTGGCACTTCCTTTGCTGGAAAATAAATCAAACTCCTTTGAAAGGCATACATTAATAAAGTAAAAATAATTAGAATAAAGCAACTAACCTTAAGGATATCTTTAATCATTCCTGAGATCCTGAAAAAAGTGATTGTTCATTAAATTATCGTATATTACAATTTGGCCGAATTATTATCACTCACGGTGAGTCCTATATGAAGATTGAAGAAATTTTGGCCCAAATTAATTTATTTCCACAAGATAAAAATTTTAGAATTAAAGATTTGGTTTTTAAAGATCTGTCACAAGTAATTAATAACTATACAGATCTTATAGCTTTAATAGAAATATATCCTAGCGAAAAAAACTTTCGTATAAAGGACTTTATATTCGCCAACGTGGAGCAATACATCAAAAGTCCCAATGGTATTAGTGAATTAAGCAAGTTGTATCCAAGTGAAACGAATTTTCGTATTAAGGATTTTATATTTGTCCATCTGGAACAATACATCAAAAATCTTGATGATGCTCGTGAACTGATAACGTTGTATCCAAGCGAAACGAATTTTCGTATTAAGAATTTTATATTTGCTCGTCTGGAACAATATCTTCAAAATATCAATAGTGTTCATGAGTTAATTAAACTATATCCTAGTGAAAAAAACTTTCGTATCAAAGACTTTATAGTAAATCATCCCGAAGTATTGACAAATGCACCTGCCCATCGGGTCGAAACACAGAACAGCCATATTACTCTGTTACAAGAAACAAAATCATCTCTATCGTTGAATCTTAGCATGCAGATTTTAGGTGGGTTTATTGCGGCCATTGGTTGTGCTGCAGTAGCTATCGCTTTTACAGTATTAAATGCAGCAACATTAGGAATTGCAGGATTGGTTGTGGCTGGTTTGGGAGTCGCTTCAGTTATTGCGGGAATAGGATTATTTGCTACTGGGACCTACAAAAACTACCAAACAACCACCAATGAGCCTCAAGAATTATCAACGAACTTTGCATACTGATTTGTCAATCGCTTAGTTTGGGAAAAAATGTCTTTCTCCGCATTCAGCTTGAACGGTCAATAGCTGAACTTAAGAGAACATTGTAGCACAGATGGTGCGAAGCGTAATCCGAGATCGGGCTCGAATCAGGTTTCGATTCCGGGTTACGATTACGTTTATGCTATTTACGCTTGGAGCTGCAAGCGTATTGCAGGCATGTCGTTGTAGCCGCGTAGCAAGGGTGCTTTAGCAGTCGGATATCGAGTTTGAATGAAATTCACAAAGTTCGTAAATTCTGTTTGAAAGTTCGTATCAGCAATACAAGCCGCACGTGTGGCGCACGATGTTGAAGGCACTGCCCATTGACTGCTGGTAGGAAAGAGAGAATTTAAAACTTGCTGATCCGATGCCTTTTGTGGCATGGCTTCCGCGCCAGACACCATAAGAAGGAGTGAGGAAACAGTAAGACAGGCGTTTACAATAGGACGACCAATGGATCTTATACCAAGAAACTTTCTCATAACTATTTAACTCCCTTAAATAATTCCATGTTGATTGTTGCTTGCGAGTCCGAAGTTGTCCGGTAAAACCTGTCTTGTTTTTGC
This sequence comes from Legionella sp., assembly GCA_027437055.1. Lineage (GTDB taxonomy): Bacteria > Pseudomonadota > Gammaproteobacteria > Legionellales > Legionellaceae > Legionella. The sequence continues at coordinate 6,250 of DAIAOV010000128.1, forward strand.
TCATCAAAGTAACTCACAAACAGATTGATGATCCTTTTCTTTAGGTAGAGTTCATTTCGAAATTCGTCTAGTTAGCAAAAAGATCACACGGGATTAGGTGATGCCAGGTTAGCGTTCGTCAATCAATTTAAAACGACTTTTAATATTTTTTTGGCTTGTCTATCTCACATACCACGCATGGTGCATGGTTATTTGTCTGAATTAACCACCCTTGTTTCTACTAAAACAGGGCAGCCATTGGCCGTTCCAAATCAAGATAACCCCAGGATTGACTTAAGCTATATGGATCGTAATTTCCCTGGTCTTATTTTCAATTATGAAGGCATCGCCATAGAATATCGTGCTCAATATATTTATATTCCTCAAAAAAACATTATACTTTCAGCAACAACAAATAGTAGCGCTGATTCTGATAATGATCATTTAATAGAGTTAATTAGTGATACCTATGATGCATTAAAAAAATAATGCGACTCTTAAGGAAAAACGATGTACTTCCCAGCATGGCCCCATACCAAAATCAAAGAAGTATTCCCTGATATTTTCTATGTTACTGGCACAAACAAAATAGATCATGAAGGCATCCACTTACAATACAGCTGCAATATGATTATTATCCGCCAGGGAAATGAATTATCCCTTATTAATACCATTCGATTGGATGATACCGGCCTCAAGGCTCTGGACTCTTTAGGAGAGGTAAGACATGTGCTTAGAATAGGTGCATTCCACGACAGACATGATGCCTTCTATCTTGATCGCTATCCCGCGAAGTTATGGGCTCTAAAAGGCATGAAACATGCACATAACCACCCAACAGATATGGAACTGACACCCAATGAACCTTTACCCATAGCTGATAGTCAGTTGTTTATCTTTGAAACTACTACTGTTCCTGAAGGAGCCATACACATTGCTCGCCAAGGTGGTATTTTGATTACTTGCGATAGTATAAAAAACTGGGTCGATCGCGATGAATTTTTTAATGATGAGACCGCTGCCTTATATGAACAACAAGGATTTTTTGGGGAAGCAACTGTATCTAATATATGGATACAGGCGACTCAAGTAAAACATTCAGACTTTAGACATTTGCAGTCCATAAAGTTTCGCCATCTTCTTAGTGCTCATGGTGAACCACTAAAGGATAGAGCACATGAGGCTTTGGCAAAAACAATAAATGAACTTCTAACCTGACCATGGCGGCCCAATTTTTGGGTAGATATCCCAAAAGCTCAAGTTGATGCTATTCCCAACAAAATTCCTTCCTCATTTGGGATCATACAAGTTTTGCCTAGATCGTGGGAGATCTTAACGTTTAATACAGATGATTTTTTAAAGGGCTCAAGAATAAAATATCAATTGCAAGAAGGGGTCTGGATTAAAAACAACTTGCCGCTTCTTTAATTTCATTCTCTATAAAATACTATAATCTTCATTCAATTAAGTTTAAAATGCTTTCGAGCCCATAGCTCAGTAGGCCAGAGCAGCGGATTCATAATCCGATGACCCAGGTTCAAATCCCGGTGGGCTCGCAAATCCAATAGGGAAGATAAGTTAAAAATTATAGATAATAAGAACATGATCAATTCAGACATCGCCAATACAAAAGAACTTTCTTTAAATAATGCTCATATCAAATCTCTTCTTGTAAAAGCCATAGAACAGATAGAACAAATATATGCAACATCCGATGCTGATAGCCTAGGGCAATCGCGCTAAAAATCGCTTGACATTAGAATCTGAGCGAGATACCGATTATCCCAACCTGCTTTATTTCG
>DAIAOV010000129.1 GCA_027437055.1 Legionella sp.
CTTTGAATTTAGGAACTTTAATCAGTTTTGATAGTATCTCTATTCGCTCAGCAGTAGTTTCTGGGACCCCGATGCTATCTAATTCCTTATTAAGTCGTTCAGAAAATCTTTTATTAAGCATATGTAGCTCCTCTTAATACGCCATTTTGTCTACTGACAAAAACTAGCGCCACGGGAATAAATGTATATGTATTTGATATAGCATAAAACTGGAGTTTTGCAATTTGTTCATTAGACTTCTGGATGAATCAACTGTGCCATGGTGCCGCCAAAGGTAATTAATAATCCCAAAGCAAGAGCGGTGATTATAGGGTAGGTATATTCATTACTGGTATTTTCTCCATTGAATGTAAGGAGGGTAGGAGATTTATTCATGCTGATAAATAGATAAATAATAATAATAAGGCCATAAAAACTCATAGAGTAGATGCTCAATTTAGCGAGAAGAGAGTTCATACAAGCTGATTGAACGTAGCCCATAGGGAAATTGATCAGCAATAAACTTAATGCCCATAACGCTTGGAACTTATTTGATTTGGGTTTTTCTTGGATGAGAAATTTCCATATTAAGGCGAGAGGCATTATCAACAATGAAAAATAATAAAGCCATCCTAACGGACTTAGAAACAGCATTATGAGCAGAGTAAAACAAAACTCTCGGTGATCTATTTCATGGTGATTGGATGTTTGTCTAAGTATGCGAATCACTCGAATGTACCAAAGTAATAAGATAATAAAGAGAATGAGGAAAATGATTTTGAGAAGCCATATACCGTGAAGAGATTGCATATTGATAAATAGACGAAAAAGAAAACCATATAAAGAGGCATTCCAATTGTCACCATACCAGGCAACACGGGATAACATATTAAAATAAATGGAGTAAATGGTGATGCCTTTCTGCCAAACAGGAATTAGAAAAGCTATAGCACAGCAGAAAAGCATGATAAAAAACACTTTGTAGCGCTTTTGGTTAAGTACAAAAAGGAACAGCAAGGCTGGAAATAGTTTCAGGGATATAATGAATCCCCAAAATATACCAACTAAGTAGTCATATTTTCGTAGATAAAAATAATAGCCCATTATAATAAAAAATGAACAAATAGCACCAACTTGGCCTATGCCCGTATTCATCAAAGTAGAAAACATCCCTAAATAAATAAAGAGGAAGGTAAGCCAATATTTTTTGAAGAACTCTTTAGTACAGATCAATTGAAAACCTAGCAGGGCGCCAATAATGCCAAGGAAAAGGGAACATAAAAACCACAGTGAAGCGGCAAATTGGTAATTGACATAAGTTAAAGGGACCAATAACTGTAAAAAAAATGGAGGATTTAAATTTGCAGTGAGTTTTATAGGAACTGCAAAATACGATGCTATTAAATTGACATAAGGATCTGTCCCTTGTGAATAAGCTAGCGCGGAAGAATAAAAGGTAGCAAAATCAGACCTAAGTTGGGATGTCTGCAAGTAATAAAAAAGCAAGCCGTAAATGCCTAGGATAATGGTGTATGCTATTGCTTTTTTCATAGGATTACATCTGCGTTCTCTAGATTAGAGGTCTATTCATTTATAAGGTAGTACCTTACTCTGTTTTAGAATGATGAGTAAAGAAGTTCATGGAAATTGAGGCGTATAATTTTGATTGACGGATGTCTTGGCTCATGTAAAATCTATCCTGTTTAGGGACTTCAAAAACAAATATGAAGTGAAGGCAATTATAGGCTGTTCTAGGATAAAACATGTTCGATAATGCAGTTTCCAAATATCCTTGCGATCTTATTTTATTTGGCACTCTAGGGGATTTATCCTGTCGTAAGCTATTGCCCGCTTTGTATCACTTAGAACAAGCAAATCTTTTACATCCAGAAACGCAGATTATTGGATGTGCTCGAGATGAGTTATCACGCTTTGTATACGTGGACCTTATTAAAAGTAAAGTACAAAAATTCTTAACGGAGGCAATTGATGAAAGTGTATGGCTACGTTTTATTGCCAAAGTAACTTACTGTCAATTGGACTTGACTCATGCTGACGATTATCAAAAGTTAGTGGATTATGTTCATCCAAATACGAGAAAAGTAGTTTCTTATTTAGCAATTCCTCCCGTTTTATATGCCCAAGCCTGTTTAGGGTTATCTTCTATTGGTTTGAATAAACAACCTGCATGTTTGGTCTTAGAAAAGCCTATTGGCAAGGATCTACCTTCTTCAAGAGAAATTAATGATAAAGTTGCTTGCTATTTTGCAGAAGATCAGATTTATCGCATTGATCATTATCTAGGTAAAGAAACAGTGTTAAATCTTTTAGTCTTGCGATTCGCTAATTCAATTTTTTCATCAAATTGGGATTACAGCTGTATTGATAAAGTAAAAATCACCGTTGCGGAAGAAATTGGTGTTGAAGGACGATGGGATTATTATGACCAATCAGGGCAGGTGAGAGACATGTTGCAAAATCATATATTGCAAATATTATCTCTAGTTGCTATGGAACCTCCTCGAGATCTTTCAGCAGATAACATACGTAGTGAAAAGCTAAAAGTACTAAAATCGCTACGAATGATAGATCAATACAATATCCAAGAACATGCTATACGTGCTCAATATACTGGTAGCGTCATACAAGGCAAAGTAATCCCTGGTTATTTGGAAGAAACAGGGGCTAATCAAAGCTCTAAAACAGAAACTTTTGTGGCAATCAAAGCGTTTATTGATAACTGGCGCTGGTCTGGAGTCCCTTTTTATTTAATCACTGGTAAGAGACTAGCAAGAAAACAAAGTGAAGTCGTCATTTACTTTAAAAGACAACCACATAATATTTTCGCAGCGATAGGGAAAGAACTATCACCTAATCAACTAATTATTCGATTACAGCCGGATGAAGGAGTTGAAGTTAGGATTATCAATAAAATGCCTGGATTGGATAGACGAATGCAATTGCGTGATGGCAAACTCGATTTAAGCTTCAATAATCTTTTTAATATTCATCGCATTCCTGACGCCTATGAACGCTTATTATTAGAGATAATGTTGGGTAATCAATATCTATTTGTCAGCCGAGATGAAATAGAGCAAGCCTGGATATGGATAGATAGTATAAAAGAAGCTTGGGAGGCAGAACATACTCCACTTTATAGTTATGCTTCTGGTGCTTGGGGGCCTACTGAAGTTCGACATTTATTCAAAGACCAAGCCTATATATGGGATGAGCAGCATGCAACTACATAGCTTTAGTGACGCGACCTTATTACATGGAGATCTTGTTAAACAGATTACGCATATTTTAGAGTGCGCTATTAAACAACGTGGTCACGCTTATTTAGTAGTATCTGGGGGAAAAACACCCATTGACCTATTTAAAATTTTGTCTCAAACCAAGATACAGTGGGAAAAAGTAACTATTACTTTAACTGACGAGCGTTGTGTTGCTTTAGAAGATAAAGATCGCAATGAGCGTTTGGTTAAACACTATTTATTACAGCATGAAGCAGACAAAGCGCAGTTTATCAGTTTGTTTGATGAACATATAAATATCACAGAGAGTGTACAGAAGACATCTAGTCTGCTTGCTTCTTTACCTACTTTCGATATTGTGATTTTGGGTATGGGTGAGGATGGGCATACTGCTTCATTATTTCCTTGTAGTAAAGAATTAAAGTATGGTTTAAGTGATAGTGCAACCGCAGTATTTTTAGCAACCCCACAAACAGCATCTCATCAACGAGTGAGTTTATCAAAGAATAGATTACTTAATAGCCACGTTATATTTTTACATTTAATAGGTCCCAAAAAGCGCTCCGTTTTTAATCAAGCCTTGGCTGAATATGATCCCTTGAGCATGCCTATTCGTGCTTTTTTAAATAATCAGAGTACTAATATGCATGTGATGTATGCACCATAATGAGGAGAGAGAGGTATGCATCCTGTTATCACTCGAATCACTACTCAGATTAGTGAGCGTAGTAAACAACATAGATTAGAATATTTGCAACGCATCGCAAAGGCACGAATTAAAGGCCCGTTGCGTAGTCAACTGCACTGCGGTAATTTGGCGCATGGATTTGCTGCCTGCAATAAACAAGATAAGCTGAATTTGCGTGGTGAGACTAAAGCAAATATAGCCATTATTTCTGCTTATAATGAGATGTTATCTGCGCATCAACCTTATATAACCTTTCCTGAATTAATAAAACAAACAATAGCTCAAGCTGGTGGTGTTGCCCAATTTGCAGGAGGGGTACCTGCTATGTGTGACGGGATTACTCAAGGCCAACCCGGAATGGAATTGAGTCTATTAAGTCGTGATGTGATTGCTATGTCTGCGGCTATAGGTTTATCACATAATATGTTTGACGGCGGTCTATTGCTTGGTATTTGCGATAAAATAGTGCCTGGGCTTCTAATGGCGGCTTTGAGCTTTGGTCATTTGCCCTTTATTTTTATTCCGTCAGGTCCTATGCTTTCAGGAATATCCAATCAAGAAAAGGCTCGCATTCGTCAGTTATATGCCGAGGGTAAAGTGGATAAAAATGCATTGCTGGATGCAGAGGTTGCATCTTATCACTCACCCGGTACTTGTACGTTTTATGGCACGGCCAACTCTAATCAATTAGTTATTGAAATCATGGGATTACAATTACCAGGCTCTTCTTTTATCAATCCTAACACTTCATTTAGAGAGGCATTGACTAAGGCGGCGGCGCGTCAAATATTGTCGTTAACCGATCTAGGCAACAGTTATATGCCTATAGGCCAGATGATTGATGAAAAAAGCATTGTGAATGGCATTGTTGGTTTGCTGGCTTCGGGAGGTTCAACCAACCATACTATGCATCTAATCGCTGTAGCTGCTCAAGCAGGATTTAAAGTAACGTGGGATGATTTTTCTCAACTCTCAGCTATAACACCATTAATCGCCAAAATCTATCCTAATGGACAAGCAGATATCAATCATTTCCAACGAGCAGGAGGCATGGCCTATTTTATTCGAACTTTATTAGATGCTGAATTGTTACATCAGGACGTTAATACTGTCGTCGGTTTTGGTTTGGATAAATATACTCAGAAGCCATTATTGGATAATGGGCAGTTGACCTGGGTAGAGGGACCTACTCATTCTAATGATCCGGACATTTTGACTTCAGTATCTAGTCCTTTTAAGAAACAAGGGGGATTGCAAGTATTGAGTGGGAATATTGGTAGAGCAGTCATTAAAACTTCCGGATTATCTACCAACCATTTTGTCATTGAAGCTCCTGCAGTTGTTTGTGCGAGTCAAGAAGAGTTTGAACAATTGTTTGACGAGGGATTATTAAATAAAAACTGCATTGTTGTTGTACGTTTTCAAGGCCCTAAAGCATGTGGTATGCCCGAGCTTCATCAGCTTACGCCAAAACTTGGGGTACTCATGGATAGAGGTTATCAGGTTGCCTTGATAACGGATGGCCGTATGTCAGGTGCCTCAGGTAAAGTTCCTGCTGCAATACACGTTACCCCTGAGGCCATTGATGGGGGCGGGATTGCTAAAATCGAACAAGATGACATGATTCTAATCGATACTGCAAGGGGGCTCTTACACATTTTGGTTTCTGATGAGGTATTGGCAAAACGGGAGGCAACCAGCATGCCATACTCTGAACCTCTTTATGGCATGGGCCGTGAACTGTTTACCAATTTAAGAGTTCAGTTTACAGGTGCTGAACAGGGAGCATGTAGTTTATTTAAGGAAAAAGAGAGGTGTTATGAAGCATCTTGAAGATAATCTCTATGCTATAGTGGCGGATATTGGCGGTACTTTTGCTCGTTTTGGCCGTGTAAATTTAGATAATTTGCACGTCGATAGAATTGAAATTTATTCTTGTGCTGAGTTTATTACCTTTGAAACGGCTTTATTGACCTATCAGGCACAGAATTCCTTACAGGCAATAAAGCATATTGCCATTGCTATAGCCTGTCCGGTGATGAATGATTTAGTTTGTATGACCAATAACCATTGGCGTTTTTCAATCCAGGATGTGCAGAACAGACTTGGCCTATCCAAATTAAAAGTGATGAATGATTTCACTGCTATAGCAATGAGTTTACCTGCTTTAAAACCGCATGAACAAACCCAAATAGGGAAGGGGCATTTAGATGTTCACAAACCTCGCGTAGTTTTAGGGGCAGGAACAGGTTTAGGAGTTGCCTACCTCATACCTAATCCTCATGGGTATAAAGCCTATGCTGGCGAAGGTGGTCATGTTAGTTGGGGAGCTCAGAACGAACAAGAATGGTTTATTTATTCTTATCTCAAGAATAATTATATGCATGTATCCTACGAACGTTTATTATCAGGGCAGGGATTGGAGAACTTATATCAGGCTATAGCTGCTTACCACCATCAGAAAGTGGCCTCCAAATCTGCTGCACAAATTATTACTTTAGCCTTAAACAACGAATGTACTATTGCCAAAGCAACAATAGAGCAATTTTTTGCAACTATGGGAGGGTATGCTGGTGATTTGGCATTAACTTTTGGCGCTTTAGGCGGCGTTTACATTGCCGGGGGTATTGCCCCGCGCTTGCTCTCTCTTATTTCCCATACTGAGTTTAGATCGCGGTTCGAAGACAAAGGGCGCTTTGGTGTTTTTAATGCATTAATTCCTACTTATATTATTACCGCTGCACAACCAGGAATACTAGGAGCAGCTGTTTGTTTAAAACAATCTTTGATAGGAGTTTCTGATGTCACTTATTAATTGGAGTCTGCAGCCGTCCGTTGTTTTTTCTGCTTCACCAGTTATTCCTGTCATCGTAATTAAAGAATTGGAACAGGCAATTCCTTTAGCGACGGCATTATTAACTGGCGGTATCAATGTGCTAGAAATAACTCTTAGAACCTCAGTTGCTTTGGAGACAATCCAAATATTAACTACCACCTTTCCTGATGCATTAATTGGTGCGGGAACAGTAACTACTCCTATGCAATTGCAACAGGCTATAGATGCTGGGGCTAAATTTGCTATTAGTCCAGGGCAAACTCATACCTTATTAATGGCTGGATGTGATGGACGTATTCCCTTAATTCCCGGTATTTCTAGTGTATCTGAACTAATGGAGGGATTAAATTTAGGTTATACCCATTTTAAATTTTTTCCTGCGGCAGCAACAGGGGGTGTTGCCATGCTAAAAGCGATTTATGGCCCATTTCCTCAGGCGCGTTTTTGTCCCACAGGTGGAATTAGTGAAGAAAATTACACTGAGTATTTAGCCTTGCCTAATGTTTGTTGTGTTGGAGGTTCATGGATAGTTCCAGATGGAGCAATTGCTAAAGGTAATTGGCCATTAATAGCTAACTTAGCTCAGTCAGTAGCGAATGGATTAAATAATATTTGAAATCGTAGGTTTATCATCTAATGACGTTATTTTGAAATAAGGAATACGCTTTTTAAAAGGAGTTAATTATGGCATGGATGGTTGCAATCATTGGCTCAGTCGCTGGATTTTTATTTGGTTACGATGAGGGAATTATTGCGGGTTCTCTGGAGTTAGTAAAAAATCATTTTTCCTTAACGACGACACACATCGGAGTAATGGCTTCTGCATTACCTTTTGGTGCTTTATTTGGTTCCATGCTGATTGGTGTTTTTATGGCATCGCAAGGGGTGAAGCGTTTCGGACGACGCTCTTTATTATCGTTTTCGGGTTTTCTTTTTTTCATTGGTGCATTGGGGGCTGGGTTTGCTGATTCAATAATAGTGCTAATACTATCACGATTAGTTCTCGGGCTTGCCATCGGCATGGCCTCGGTTATAACCCCCTTATATTTGGCAGAAACGGCAGCCATGGAGGCTCGAGGAGCAGTAGTAGCCATTTATCAATTAGCAATGACTATCGGTATTGTTTGCTCATATTCAGTGAATTATTTGCTCATTGAGCATCATGCTTGGCGGGTAATGTTTGCCTCCAGTGCGTTACCGGCACTAATTTTAAGTATCGGAATTTTATTGATGCCAGAATCACCGAGATGGTTATAC
>DAIAOV010000012.1:0-24746 GCA_027437055.1 Legionella sp.
GATCTATTGGATGATAGAAACCCAAGACATTTCTTAAAGCAACCCGATTGCCCTACTACCAGTCGCGATGAAGATATTTCTTTAGGATTTGGCTATAAACATTTTAAACACGGCGCCCATGCTTGTCTTATTTATCGAGATGAACCTGAAAGACGTCGGGTAATATCTAAATATATAGAATCAGGAATTGCTAACAACGAACAAATTGGCTACTTTGTCGATACGATGACACCAGAAGAGGTAAGGGCATGGCTAGCTGAACTGGATGTCGAATTACCACAAACCCAGCAAGTGGAAATTGTCCCTGCTGTCTCAACCTATTGTCCAGATGGTCACTTTGTACCAGAACAAATGCTTGAATGTCTTAAAAATCATTACGAACATGCTATTGCAAAAGGTTTTTCTGGTTCACGTCTTTCAGGGGAAATGACCTGGTCGTGTAGGAAAATCCCTGGTTCAGAACAGTTAATAGTCTATGAAGCATTAATCAATACCATTCTTGATACGCATCCAGTCGCTGCTGTTTGCCAGTATGATGTTAATAAATTCGATGGGGGATTAATTTATGATGTCTTACAAGTTCATCCTCTTATGTTTGTGCATGGACAAATTGTCAAAAATCCTGCATACGTAAAACCTGATGAGTTTTTGCGTAACTATATGAATAATGGTAAAAAATGAATAATAATCATAACTTGTCATTTAATGAAAAAATTCTATTCCGACTTTATGCTGCCCATAGCGCGCTTTTCATTTTTACCCGTACGGACCAAATTGCGCCTTATCTTGAAAAAACTATCGACAACATACCTGGCGTCAAAGAGTGTGAAGTGTGTCTGATCAAAAATATTGACCGAAGTGATAAAGAGTTATATTCACAATTTATTGGAACAATAAATTTGAATAACGGAAAATTTAGCGTGGGTGATTTTTTTCAACTTTGCGAATCGATTGAAGAAAAAGAAATGCAACTTTATCCTTTATTTGCGAAAGAAATTTTCTATGGCTTAATTATCGTAAAAATTAGTGATTTTGCTCAATTTAACTTATTTGATCCTATTGTTAATAGCTTTACAATTTCTACCTCAGTTATTTTAGAGAATTTATTTCAAAAATATATACTTGAAAAAAACAATCAAGAATTGGTGATGCATAGGGAGCATTTGTCTGAATTAGTGAAAAACAAGACTCAATCTCTACGAAAAGCGGAGCACACACTTCAGGATATGTTAGATAAAGCCATCGAATCTTTAACATTAATCTCAGAACTACGCGATCCTTATACCGCAGGCCATCAGTACCGAGTCGCCAGGCTCGCTGAAGAAATAGCTAAAAGCTTGGGGCTAGGCCCGAAGAAAGTACATGAAATTTATTTAGGCGCCTTAATTCATGATATAGGTAAAACACGCGTTCCTATGGAAATCCTGGTTTCACCTGCAAAACTTAATCAAATAGAATATAGTTTTATTAAAATCCATCCAGAAGTAGGTTATCAAATTGCGGATAGAGTTGCTTTTGGCAAGACGATTAAGGATATTATTTTACATCATCACGAACGCCTGGATGGCTCTGGTTATCCCGATGGTTTAACGGCCAATGATATTTGCTTTGAAACGAAAATTGTATCGGTTGCAGATGTATTCGAAGCCATGAGCTCTCATCGACCATATCGCCCTAAAAATTCAGTTGAAGCAACTCTAAATGAATTATATGAGGGGGCTGGAAAACGCTATGATGCCTCTGTTGTTGAATGTTGTTTGGACCTTATTACCAAGAAAAATTTTGAATTCCCACCTATCCCTTATAATCGCCTTAGTGTCAATATGTATACATGGAAAATACAAGACTCATTGAGTCAAGAAAGGACTTCGCCACAAAAATGAATATCATCTTCTTAGCATAAAGAATTCTAATCTCAACCTCTATGGGTTATCTTTCAAGAATTCCATAATAGTGTAGATGCCCTTGGTTGGATAAATATTTTTTAATTTAAACCCTGTAGCTTCAATTAATTCATACCAATCTTTTAATTTACGTTGATGACCACCTAGCAAAACCATCATAACAATATCCATAGTTTTATTGGTGTGAGGTAAATCATTTTCTGGAATAACTTGCTCAGCAACTATTAAGGAGGAATGTATCGGCATATTCTGGTAACAATCTATAAGAATTCTTATTACTTTTTCATCATCAAAATCATGCAATATTCCTTTAAAAAGATAGGCTTCAGTTTTTCCTAGAGATAAAAAATAATCATTTGTAGGGTATTTACTAATGTGCTCAATAAGATTGAATAAAGTAACGGAGACAGAAGGATATTGCTCCTTAATCGCTCTGGATAATTCCGTATGCCCAGCACCAATATCAATAAGGCTTTTAAATTGCCCAAAGTTATATCCTTGCGTAATTGCCTTATCGTCAAGAGCGGATAATTTGCTAATTCCTTTTTGAAATCGTATTTTCTTTTCTGGATTTTGATTAAGGAAATCAAAGAACTCTAAACCGTGTTGTATTTTAAATGCTGTTGTTCCCGTTTTAAGGGTAGTTTCCAATTGAGCAAATGCTTGCCACCATGATTCATCGACCATGCTTAATACATCTTGCATCGAGTTAGGGTGATCCTGCCTTAATGGAGCAGATAATGGCGTTAGAGCATAAGCATCTCCATTTTTAATAAAAAGACCATAGTTCGAAAGAAAACTTAATATTCGATCTAATAGCTCAGGGATGGTAGAAGTTAAATGCGCCAATTCATCCACCGCTATTGGTTGTTCTGACATATGGTCGGCTATGCCTAAATGAGCGATAGCATGAATAGCTCTTGAAACTACGTAGTCTCGAGACATGATTGCTAGTTGAACATGGGGCTGAATTGAGTCTTTATTCATGAATCTCCCTTTTATTCGCACCGTAGGTTTATGCCTTATTTGACATTATGTGTTAGGATGGGTATCTATATAATATTTAGCATAAAATAAAGAATAGGATAACTAAGTTTTCGTTTTTATGCATAGGGTAATCAATGGACAGGTTAATAAAGGTTTTAAGTACATGAAATTCGATTTTCATTATTTATTTTCATCTCAATATGCAAAATGGATAGTTATTGGTTTAATTTCTCTTTTTTCCTTATTGATTGTTTTTGAGTACGTTACCCTTATCTTTCCTATTGCTAATATGCCCATTACGTCTGGAAGTAATGTTACTCCTGGGAAGAAAATAAAAGAGGATACTTCTAATTATATTTTGACTTCATCGCTTTTTGGGGTATATGTTCCTCCTGATCTTAATGAAGGAAATGTGAAAAAATCGATGCTCAATGTCACTTTAGTAGGAGTTTTATTAGGCAATATTTCCAAAGAATCACAAGTTATTATTCGAGCTGCTGGAGGAGAGGAAAATACCTATAAAGTAGGGGATAAAATTCCCGGTGGAGCTGTAATTAAACGTATAATGGCCCATGGAATTTTGGTTGAACGAAATGGGGCATTAGAAAGTTTAAGTTTGCCTAAAAATGATTTAATCTTTGAACCAGCAGCAGAGCCTTTAAAAGAGGAATAAAGAGAGCATGAAGCGTCGTATATTTAGTCTAATAACAATCATTATTTTTATTCCCATGTTGTTGGCTTGTGCCACAGGAGCTTTAAGTTTGCGTCAAGGCATAGAGAGCTTTCGGTTACAAGATTACAGAAGTGCATTCATTCGTTTAAAACCTCTAGCAGAAAAAGGACAGCCAGACGCCCAATATGCTGTTGGTTATATGTATTACTATGGGCAGGGTGTGGTGGAAGATAGGGATAAAGCTTGGTTTTGGATTCATATGGCGGCAAAACTAGGGCAACCTGATGCCATAGATGCGGTGAAAATTTTAGGAAAAGCTCCTCCTGTTAGGTAAATTTAACCTAGTCAATTATGAGCTTTAATCACCAAAGAAATAATGTAACTACAATAAACGATAATTAATATTCCTCCATGCCAAACCGCCAATTTCTTTTTATACTGATAATTTAAGAAGAGTAGCAGTATTGTCAAAGAAATCATTACAGGGAGATCTCGCCATAAAATGGTAGTACTTATTTTGGCAGGGACTATGATGGAAGGAAATGCAAGAATTAATAAAAGGCTATAAATATTAGATCCTAAGATGGTTCCTACAGCAATATCTTCTTCTGCTTTAAGAGCTGCCGTGATAGCAGTAAGTAAACTTGGTAGTGTTGCAATTAGGGCAATAACAGTGAAACCGAGGATGTATTCATTCATTCCCATTTTTTTAGCTAACTCTGTAACACTAAGAATGAAATATTTATTGCTTATGGGAAGGACGAGTAAACCTAAAAAAATACTGATACCGTTTAATTTTAAAGAGCGTTTGGAGTTAACCGCAGATTTAAAATTATTAAAAAAATGATCTTGAAGGTGATTACGATTTGATAAATAAATAAACAAAATAATAAGTGCAATGCATGCGACTAGAAATAAACAACCATCTATTTTGCCGATAAACCCATCAAGAATAAGACTATAAACAAAGAGCATGGTGATTATGATTATAGGGTAGGTTTTTTTTAGAGCATTGTAATTAGGAATTATCGGTTTAATAAGAATTGATATGCCTAAGATTAGCCCAATATTGGCGATGTTAGCTCCTATTGCATTTCCAATAATAAAATGATTTTTATTCTTTACATAGGAAAGTGGGAAGGTTATTAATTCTGGAATGGTCGTGCCAAGAGCAATAATAGTTAAACCAATAGTAAATGGCGACAGTTTAAAGCGCGCGGCTAAGCCTGAAGCACCAGTAACTACATGGTTAGCAGCCCATAGTAGAGCAATAAAACTAATGATTAAAATTAAAACACCATTCATAGATCGGCTCAGTATTAAGTTATAAAAAGGTAATACGACTTAAGGTTTTTATAATGTAGGTCGAGCCCTTTGGCTCGACAAATGTTCTCTTTATGGGCATGATGCCCTCTTAAAATGTACCACTGTATGTCGGGCCAAAGGGCCCGACCTACGTTACTGATCGTGTGGCTTAAGTTGACGTCATTACCTGAACGGTTACATTGCATTTCCTAGGATAATAATACGGGAATGATTTATAGGATATAGGTAAATTGAAAATAAGATAGGAGATCTCAGTTCTTATTTTCAAATAACTTAGATAATATTAAACTTGTCGGTTTAGCAAGACCTAAAGACGATAATTGCTCTTTCGTAAACCATTGCCCAGATGCTTCTTTTACTTGATTACCCAGCATTTTAATTTTTATACTAAGTGCATTAATTTCAAGATGAAAATGACTGAATCGATGTTTAAACGCAATAATTGGCTTAGGTGTTTCCCCTGTAAAAGCATATTGGTTCTGAATAAAATCAATAGGACAACTTTCCTTATTGATGCTAGGCAAACACCATAATCCTCCCCACAAACCAGAAGGAGGTCTTCTTTCCAGATAAATTAAACCTTGCTCATTGTTGAGTACCAAGAATTGTTGTTGTTGCACAGGAACCGTTTTCTTTGTTTTCTTTGAAGGATATAAATGCTGCTCTTTATTTTTAAATGCCTGACAGTTATCTTGTAATGGGCAAGAGATGCAATTGGGATTTTTAGTCGTACAACAAGTAGCTCCCAGATCCATAATCGCTTGAGTATAATCAGCACAGCGGTATTCAGGCATACACGAATAGGCCAGTTGCCATAAATCTTTTTTGACTTGAGCTTGTTCTGGCCATCCTTTTATAAGAAAGAAACGACACAAAACCCTTTTCACATTGCCATCTAATATTGCTTCAGGCTTATTAAATGCTTGAGATAAAATAGCTGCTGCTGTTGATTGACCTATTCCTGGCAATTCAATTAATAATTTTAGGTCTGAAGGAAAAGTACCTTGATAATGATCTCTTATAATTCGGGCGCAACTATGCAGATTTCTTGCTCTGCTGTAATAACCTAATCCCGACCACAGCGACAGTACTTCATCTTCCATAGCCTCTGCTAAATCATTTAACGTAGGAAATTTTTGCATAAAACGAGCGAAGTAAGGTATTACCGTTTGTACTTGCGTTTGTTGCAGCATGATTTCAGAAACCCAAACGCGATAAGGAGTTCGAGGCAATTGCCAGGGTAAATCCTTACGTCCATGAACATCGAACCAATCTAATAAAGGGTTGCTAAATTGCTCTAGTAATTGTTTATGTATCAACGAATTAACCCTTTTAATCGATTTCTAATTTCATTTACTGGCTTTTCTATATTACTTTTTATTAGCGAGCCCAGTAGCGGAGTGATTTGCTTGAAGTCTGGTAACACTTTGGGCTGCTCTAAAGTACCGGAGACTACTAGGGGGAGATACCCGCCTAATATTTGTTGGATTTTCTGCATGGCTGGATCTGTATTGTTGGTGCTGGCCTGAAGCTTGGAGTTCAATTCATAATTAGACAAATTCAACGAACCTTGACCTTTTACTTGTAATTTATCAGTTTGCAATAAAATAGAATCGCTGGATAAAACGCCATTACTGAATTGATATTGTATGCTAGCCAATTTAAAAGGAGTATTTCCTTGAGTAAATTTATTGCTATCCCATTCAGTCAATTGTTGTTGGATTTTGCCAAGGTTTAATGACTTATCAGGGATAAGGTTAGACAATTTGTCTTTTAAACTATTAAGCAATTGTTCCAAATTTATATTGTAAAACTCACCATTTTTAATGGTAATGCTCCCTTTTCCTGAGATATTGGTAATACTAGTTTGTTCCACAGGAATGATGGCATGAATGGAATAATCAAGATTACCACTCACCATGTCATGACCTAATATCGTAGTCATAATCAGTTTGCCATTTAAATTGGTTGCTGTCTGATTTAAGGAAAGTTGTTTGTCTGAGTAATTATAATCCATGTTGCCTATTGATTCGCCATCATAAAGAGATAGGGTCAATGGATTGAATTGGATGCTCTGTTTATTCGTTTTAATTGTGGCACTAATTTTTTTGATAGCCAATTGATTCAATAGAACATTTTGTAAAAGCAATTGCCCCTCAGACGTCGATTGATTAATTCCATTGGGGAACTGACTTAAGAGCTCAGGTGTGAGGCTTAGTCTACCTTTAAAATTAATATTTGCCTTTATTAAAGGATTGGAAGAAAACTCGGTGAGTTTCGCTTTGATTTGCACTGTAAAAGGGGCGTTGTGTAAATTAAATTGATCTATGCCAATTTGTAAATTTTTGAATACAGTAGCGTGACTATTTTTGTTAATGGTAATTTGACCATGATTAACTAGGAGACGCTCTATAGCAAATTGCTCCCCATAATTTGTTTGCTTATTTTTGTTAGAAGAGGGGCTTTCCAATAATTTTGCTGCTTGAGGCGCATCAAGATTTATTGCTGTTTTAAGTCCATCAATATTCACTTCGCTGAAAACAAAATTTCCTCTTAATAAGGGTGTGATTTTCAAATTTAAGAGCATGGTATCTATTGATAATGAGTACTTCTCATTTGACTGTTCATCACCAATGATAATCTTATTAAATTTAAGTCCTGGTCTAGGGAATAATTGCCATGAAATTGCCCCATCTACATGGCTTTTTTTGTGAGTAAGGGCGGTAATTTTGTTGTTAACCAATTTTTTAACTGTTTCAGGATTAATATTCTTTGCTAGCATCCATAGTGTGATTGACGTAATGAATAATAGCGCAACTACAACCAGTACCAGTTTTCCTAACAGTTTCATAAGATAGCGTCTTGAGGTAAAAAAGGAAGCATATAGATAAAGGATTTTCTGTCAAGATATAGCAAACGCAATTCATTAAAAAACCTTCGCTTGCTATTGAAACTATTTTATTGGCCAACTAGACTGGATATGTATGTAGCACTTCACTCGATACAGCGAGTTTCGAAAGAGGTTTAATGTTTATTTTGTTGAAGGAACTCAGGATGAGTTATATAACAAGGAGAGCATCATGCATCAAGGGCCAACCGAGATAGTGGTTTTAAGACCTACTACTGTCTTTTTAGCATTTCTTGCCTCACAGTTACCTGAAAAAGATTTGCCTAGCCTTAACGCACTGCAAACAGATTGTACGGCATATGTTATTAAAAAATATGAGTCAGTTGGGGAAACAGTTGATGAAATAGAAAAAAAGTTTTCAACTATGTTTCGTCATGAGATGAGTCGTTGGTTGGGGGATAACGCGCGAAATGAAATAGAAAATAGTTTTTTAGACTTCCTTTGTTGTTTTAAATTTGAACTACATTCGCATATTATCTTAATGGAACCGAGTATAGAGGACGGAAAGCAACTTATCATAATAAAACCTCGCCCATTATTATTAGACTGGATAAAAGAAGAGGCTGGTAGCGAAGAAGGGACAGGGGACATTGTGCAACAAATAACCCTCTCTCATATAGCAGAAAACGCGACAGTACTGGTCAAAAATTTTGCCAATTTAAAAGAAATAAAAATGTTTGTAAAACAATATTATAAACCTATTTTTGAAACGGCCATGAGTCGTATGTCGAATCAAGAGAATAGATGGCCCACGGTTAATTCATTTCAAACATTTAGTCAGTATTTTGTCATTGAAATACATACTCAATTAATTCAGCTGCATCGATAAGGAGCTTACTATGGATCCATTAAGTATAGCGCTCATTTGTGCTGCCTCATTTGGAGCAATAGTAACGTTAGCTGCATTTATTCGAATGTTTATGTTGAGTAGAGATAAAGAGGCTAATGATGACGCACAAAGAAGAGCATTAACTCAAGAAACAGCAGAGCTAGAAAAAATGCGCGAGCAAATGCAAAGCAGCAAACGTTTTGATTCGCATTATAAAGTTCTGGGAGCCAATAAAGATGCCATTATGTATTTAGATACCAAAATAGAAGATATTCTTCATAAAAAAACACAATTAGTTGATCGTTATGCACAAATTTCAATTAAAGAGTCAGAAGCTATAGTTGATGGGACTCCTTCTAGTGAACGTAAAGCCGCTTGTGATCGATTAAAGTTGGAAATTGATGAGGAAATTAAGTTCTATGATAAAGAGTTACAACATTTGCAAGAAAGAAGAACTGCTTTATGGGATACAAGTGATGATCTACAGGAATATTTGTTACAGCAAGAAAAATCGCGTAATGCAAGTTTAGATTTTATTTATAAACAACATTCAGGTCTTTTAGAGAAGGTATATTTACGTCACATTGATAATAGTGAGCATGTTGCAAAACAAAGTATTGATGCAGGAACATCTATTTTCAAGACTGCATTTTGGGCACCAATACAGTTTTTATTACAATATTTTAATATCTCAACAGGAATAGCTCCCGATAAATCACAAATGGAAAATGATGCCAGGGATGAAGTCGAAAAAGCAGAAGGAGACATTAATGATCCTCCCAAGACTGATGACGGGGCTATAGATGATGAAGTGATAGATGATGATAAATCTGATAAAAATTCTGATGACTCTAAAGATGAGGATGC
Organism: Legionella sp.; assembly: GCA_027437055.1. Lineage (GTDB taxonomy): Bacteria > Pseudomonadota > Gammaproteobacteria > Legionellales > Legionellaceae > Legionella. The sequence continues at coordinate 9,495 of DAIAOV010000012.1, forward strand.
GGATAAGGAAAGTGATTCTCAGTTATTAATTGCCTAAAAATTATTCTTCTGGTTAATAGATGACATATATGCCAATCTATATTACACTATGATGCCTACGATATTCTAATGTCCGATAGGCATTTTTTGAGAAATAATAATCGTAGTCTCTATAAATATGATGAGGATAATTCAGATTTATAATTGATTCCTGTGTTTGAAGAGGTAATTAATGTTGATGGACAATAATATAATTACTATTACCGAATTGTCGCAATGAGTAATTGATAAGTGTAACCGTTCATATAATGGCTCTAACTTAAGTAGCTGTAGCCTGGTTGCTTGCAATCGGAGCAGAGAGTTGCTTGAAGTTTGATCCTGGTTGCAAGCAACCAGGATACAAGTGCTCAATTATTTCAATTGACAGCGTTAAATGAATCGTTACGAGAAATTGAACGCACCGGTTTGCGACACTGGTGTTACTGGTATGGAGTATAAAGATGAAGAAAAAGCGTAGTTTAGGACTTATATCTTTTATTTTGAGTTTCACTTTGGCAAGCCCAGGATTCACTGTAGATTTAAACTCTCTTCTTCCTGATGAACGTAACACTATAGAGGTGTTTCAGAACTCTTCTTCCAAGGTGGTTTATGTACATCGTTTAGCAACGGTGAATAGCCGTCATTCCTTAGTCAAAAAACAAATTCCAGATGGCGCTGGTTCAGGGATTATCTGGGATGACAAGGGGCATATAGTAACGAACTTTCATGTGATCAAAGGTGCTGATGATTTAGCAGTTAGCCTTGGCAAAATGACTGTGCCTGCAAAAGTAATAGGTACAGAGCCGCGTAAAGATATTGCTGTTTTAGAAATTAAATCACCACAAGCTTTAGCTTATTTAAAAACATATAAACCTTTTGAAATAGTGCATCTCCAAGATTTAGTGGTTGGTCAAAAGGCGATTGCTATTGGAAATCCTTTTGGTTTAGATCATAGTCTATCTAAAGGGGTAATTTCTGCATTGGGTAGAAAGGTTCCTGGAATAGGTGGTGTAACTATTCGTAATATGATTCAAACAGACACGCCTATTAATCCAGGCAATTCAGGTGGGCCTTTATTAAATAGTGCAGGACAATTAATTGGTTTAAATACTATGATTTATTCTCGCTCAGGCTCTTCTGCTGGAATTGGTTTTGCTGTTCCTGCTGATGATATCGAACGAGTTGTATCACAAATTATTAAACACGGCCGAGTGGTTTTATCAGGAATTGGTATCCAACGAGTTGAACCACATATAGCTCAAAAATTAGGAGTTAGAAAAGGTATTCTCATTGCTGATGTTCTACCTAATACCCCAGCAGCTAAAGTGAGGCTACAAGGAACATATAGAGATGCATGGGGACGTGTTGTTCTAGGTGATGTCATCGTTGCTGTTAATGCTCACCCAGTATCAAGCTATGATGCTTTATATAACTTACTTACTGAAATTAAAGTAGGGGAAGAGATCACTCTTTCAATACAACGAGGTAATAAGCAGATGGATGTGAAGATGAAAACCATAGACATCGCTGCTCTTTAAGTAACGAGTTCTTATCAGGGAACGGCTGTATTTGAGCATAGACACTTTTCTGATGTTCAATTAGGTAGGTTGAGTTGTTTTGACCCAACAATTTTACTTTGGCCATTTTCGAATTGCCGACGAAAGTCGGCATCAATCAGTCTCTTAAAATAAAAAATTCCCGCCCATTTTTTTTAACTCATTGATATTATACTATGTAGACTCGTTATTTATAGGTAGACTTCAAGGATATAAGGATGTTACTTAATAGAGAAGATTCCGTTTTAGCACTTGTCGATGTGCAGGAAAAGTTAGCTCCCGCCGTTTGGAATTACGATGCATTTATTGCTCGGTGTGAGTGGTTATTGAAATTGGCGCAAAGAATGGCTGTTCCTGTTATAACAAGTGAGCAATATCCCAAAGGTCTTGGCGCAACAGTGGAGCAGCTTCACCCTTATTTTAATAAGAGTCAATGCATTGAGAAAGTTCATTTTTCCTGTATGCAACAACCAGATTATACCCAGCATTTACGTGATTTAAATAAAAATCAATTAATAGTCATAGGGATTGAAGCTCATGTATGCGTTTTGCAGACTGCAATGGAAATGAAGGGTATGGGGTTTGATGTTTATGTGGTTGCTGATGCAGTAAGCAGTCGAAGTGAGAATGATTTAAAGTATGCATTAAAACGTATGAAGCAAGAAGGCATTCAATTAGTCACAGCAGAAATGGTCTTTTTCGAATGGTTGCGAAAAGCCGGTACCCCTGAATTTAAAGAATTAAGCAAAGAGTTTTTACAATGAGAGCCTCTTTTATATAGTGCTCATATGACGGAGATATGAATGAATTTAGATAATCAAATTGCCTTAGTGACTGGTGGTGCATCCGGTATGGGTAAAGCCTGCGCTGAATATCTACAGGAACATGGAATGAAAGTTGTTGTATGGGATAGACAGAAAGATAATGAGAGTAAGGCCGATTTATTTCTAAATTGCGATGTCACTAGTGATGAATCAGTCGAGCACGCTATGAAAGAAACTATAGCTCAAGTTGGGACGCCTCGAGTTTGTATTAATTGTGCGGGGATTGCTCCGGCTAAACGCATTGTTGGTAAAGAGGGTGCTATGCCTCTATCGGATTTTAAACAAGTAATAGACGTTAATCTGATTGGTACTTTTAATGTAATGCGTGTTGTCGCTCATGCCATGTCTAGTTTAGACATGGACACTAAATCTCAAGAGCGGGGCATTATCATTAATACAGCTTCTGTTGCGGCATTTGAAGGGCAGATTGGGCAAGCCGCGTATAGCGCTTCAAAAGGTGGTATCGTTTCAATGACTTTGCCTGCAGCTCGAGAGCTGGCGCGATTTGCAATACGAGTAAATACTATCGCACCAGGATTATTTGCAACACCATTACTTTTAAATATGCCCCAAGAAGTGCAAGACAATCTTGCTGCAACGATTACTTTCCCTAAGAGATTAGGTAAACCAGAAGAGTTTGCATTGACGGTGCGACATATTATTGAAAATGGGATGATGAATGGTTCGGTGATACGTCTCGACGGCGCTCTCCGCATGCAATGAACGGCCATATTTGGCGCAACCTGCACTCAAATCTGGCCGTTCATGGTCCTGGTTTGTTTGTAGACGAATGGCGTTTTGCTGATTCGTCGTAACCGTTCAGGCAACAATGGTATCAACTTACGTGAACGGTTACTATGCTTCTTCGTGGTGGTTGTGTTCTGCAGTAGAGTGTAGATTCCCTGTTGCGGTGTACACGCTGACTGCATCGCTATTATTTCCCGATAGGGCTTTAACTATTTGTTGACGGGTATGAATATTACTGGCAATAACTTGTCCATTCACACTATTGAGGTCTTTGCAAACAGCCAGTGTTTCTGCGAGTTTATTATTGAGATTGCTTATTAAAGTATTTTCTTCTGGAGTACAGCTCTTAAGGTATTCTTTTAAAGAAGCAATCTCTTCTGTTTCATGGCCTATGTTCTTAATGAGTGCGACGCGTTGTTTTGCGCTTTCTTCAATTAGATTCGATAATGTTTGCTTTTTTTGGGCTAACTCTTCTAAGGCATCAAATTGGCGTGTAGTAAGAACCATTTTCTCTTCAGATAATAAAAGATTAAGTTGTTCTACCCACTTAATTTCTTGCTCTAAATGACTGGCTAGAGTTTTTATATTGTTATTCATTACATCATCCTAGAATTAAGCCATTTCCACTGAGTTCAACATAGTCCTAGCAATCCTATCATTATTAACCTGATAGTTTCCGCTTTGAAGTTCGGCTTTGAAATATAAAACACGGGCTTCATTGATTTCAGGAACATCCTGCAAAGAGGCTTTTAGAGCTTCTAGCTGTTTGGATGTGTTGCTGATAGATACGGTATCCATAAAGGAACGATTATCTACTACTGGCTCTTTGCTTTCTTGCTGTTTAGCCTTTAGACGACTATCTGCATCTATAGATTTTATTCCTGTTGCATCATTGATTTGATTAACCATGAATTTGTCCTCAATCACATTTAGCATGCTTATCGGCTCCTTTTAAAATTTCTTTAGCAATTTCTTACTAATTTCTAAAATTTTTAAATTATTAAGGTTTAACTCATCCTTTATATAATTACCTTTACTCTTTTTTCCCCTGCCACTTGTGCCTCTATTACTTTTTTTGACGAAAGATTTTTTATTTTAACCACATCACCCAATGCGCCTTCATTGAGAGCGATTCCTGCCATGCTTACTGTTAAGTTATCATGATTAGCAACTATAGTTACCTCTTCTCCTTTATGAATTAATTTGGCTAATTCAATATTATAAGGAGTAAAAGGATTATCTGCGGCGATATCATGTTTGCACACCAATCCAACTAACTCACTTTTATCTGTAAAATACCCTTGTTTTAATTTTTGTGTATCCAGTTCGGTTTGATATATATCTTCTTCTCGCACCACCTTCCCTTTAACCAGCGTATTTTTAGATACTAGCACTGTTTTTAAAACAGTAATTTTAATAGGTACATAAATAGTCCAATGATTCTCTGCTTCAGTGCACTTTATTGCCATAGTACTACTACTTAATAATGGTGTTTGGTACGGGTTAAAAATTGTCAATTTATCGTCGGCACAAGCTTTGAGTGTTAGTCGTGAATCGATTTTATCAGCGGATACCTCAATTTTTCCTTCAGTGTAATTAGCTAGTTCGTTGAGAAGATGTTGTTCAATTTTATTTTTTAGGAGTTCAAGGGATTGAGTTTCTTCAGCATATAAGCTGATGCTTGCAAAAAATAGGAAAACGCTTAGTATGCTCTTCTTCACAACAATCCCCTTTGATGTAGTCAGTATTCCATGCAAATAATATGCCAACTTTATGGGCATACTCTTTCCTAATGAGTTTTAGGTGTTTTTGGCGACTTGCTTTTTCTGGCTATAATCCAATTAAAAACGAGTAATAGCAAGCGCTATTGCGAGTTTTTAATTGGATTATAGCCAGAAAAAGCGATAGCATAAAAACCTAAAATTCATTAGGAAAGAGTATCACACCATGACAGAACGATTTAATCTCTATAAATTGATTTTATTCCTATTTTTTTCCCCTGCCTTTGCCGAAAGTCATCATCCACAAGAGTTCTTAAAGGCCATTAGTGGCAGTAAGAACGAGGGGGAACAAATTTATAGTCATTTTTGTGCTAATTGTCATGCCCTAAAACCTATTATTCCATTAGGTGCACCTAGAATAGGTATGGAAAGTGATTGGTCTTTAAGAGTGAAGCAGGGGATTAAGGTGCTTTTTAAACACACGGATGAGGGGGTTAATGCTATGCCGCCAAGAGGGGGGTGCTTTGAGTGTACTGATGATCAGCTACTTTTGACCATACTAGAAATTGTTCCAAAACAGGACAAAAAAGTCTTATTAAATGAACTTAAAGAGCATAAAAAAAACAAGTAGTAAAAAAAATTATAAAAAAGCCTAAACTTATTCAAAATTCTCCCGATACAGTAAAAAAAAGAGGGAGAAATTAAAGTGAAAACAAAACTTATGTTAGTTCCTGTTTGTGCCTTGGTGGCTTCCTGTTCTATGGACAGATCAACAGCAGTAGTTGATGATGCAGGCTATACTCACTACACCATGAGTATGAGTGCCGACCATAAGGGCGCCAATTACTTCCCAGCAAAAAGAGAACCAACGGGAAGGAAAGTCTTCGTATTCGATCCTAAGGCTACTGCTTGGGCAGCATACGATTCTGAAGGTAATAGGGTGAAAACTGGTAGTGCTTCAGGAGGAAAGGACTTCTGCGAAGACACTGGCAGAGGTTGCCGTACTGTTACCGGTAGCTTTAAAGTCTATTCGAAAAAAGGCGAGGACTGTAAATCAAGCCTCTATCCAGTTGAAACACATGGCGGGGCAAAAATGCCTTACTGTATGCACTTCCATGGTGGATACTCAATACATGCAGCTTACGAGGTACCTAATTATAACGCCAGCCATGGTTGTATTCGGGTTCTTCCTAGTGCAGCAAAATGGCTTAACGAGAATTTTATTGATATAGGTACTTCAGTTATTGTGAAACCCTACTAAACTAAATAGTAATAGTACTTAATAACAGTTGCTTCTCCACAGCTTGCCCTGCAGTATGCAGGGCTTTTTTATTGGGCGACAAGGTACTTGATAATAATAACATCCCATTTTACTATCATGTTTTTTTTTCCAGGATAGAACCGAATAATGATTCTTTGTATTGATGTTGGAAATTCTCATATATATGGCGGCGTTTTCGATGGAGATGAGATAAAACTACGTTTTCGTCATACTTCTAATGTAAGCACCTCTGATGAATTGGGTATATTTTTAAAAAGTGTGTTGCGTGAAAATAATTGCTCTCCAGAGAAAGTCACCAAAATTGGTATTTGCTCTGTTGTGCCTCAATTAGATTATTCTTTGCGCTCAGCATGTGTTAAGTATTTTTCTTTAGAGCCGTTTTTATTGCAAGCTGGGGTTAAAACAGGATTGAATATTAAGTACCGCAATCCCGTAGAGGTTGGGGCTGATAGAATTGCTAATGCCATTGCAGCTACACATAGTTATCCTAATCAAAATATCATTGTTATTGATTTTGGGACAGCAACTACTTTTTGTGTCATCAACGCACAAAAGGCCTATTTGGGGGGGGCTATTTTGCCTGGTGTTCGATTATCTGTAGATGCTTTATCCAAAAACACAGCCAAATTACCTTCAGTAGAAATTATAAAAATAGAAAATGCAGTAGGGCGTTCTACTGTAGAAAGTATTCAATCGGGAGTTTATTACGGTGTTCTTGGGGCTTGTCGTGAATTAATTCAGCGTATCAATAAAGAGTCATTCAATGATAGTAACGCTCTGGTTTTAGCTACGGGTGGCTTTGCTTCCTTATTTGATAAGCAGGGTATTTACGATCATTTAGTCTCTGATTTAGTTCTTCAAGGCATTCGTTTAGCTGCACTAATGAATACTTAATCAATTCAAGATTTTTCCGTTTGTGCGTAATTCCTCTCTCTTTAGGCTCACCATACTCCATGCCCCGCGACTTGTTCGCGGGATCTAGGATTTTTCGCTAGTAACTTATCACTAAAAGTCAAGCATGCCCCTGAATGGATAACCTGAACGGATACCTTCGTTATTGTTTTGTTCGAAAAAAAATCTAACTGTTAAAATTAAAGAGCGTTTCTTCTTTTTGCCTTTTCAAATTGCAAATAAGTTAACGAAAAAGTGGATTTTTATATTGACGAATGGAGAAATGTGTTTCTATAGTGTATAAAAGTGGGTTAAAATAATAAAAAAGTGGAGAATTGTGGAGGAGATAATCTTTCACAGAGAGAAAAAACATGTTTCGGGGAATAAACACCATCACCATTGACACTAAAGGGCGCTTGGCAATTCCAACGCGTTACAGAAGTGCTTTAGGGGCTGAGGATAAAAAAATCCCTTTGGTGGTGACTATAGATACTGAAGAAACCTGTTTGCTGCTTTATACCGCTGCACAATGGCAAATTATTGAAGATAATTTGCAAAAATTACCTAGCTTTAATGCAGCTGCGCGAAGAATTCAGCGTTTATTAATTGGTCATGCGACAGATGTAGAGGTTGATGCTAATGGCCGGGTGCTTTTACCCACTGTTTTAAGAAATTATGCGCAGTTAGAAAAAGATGTGGTGATGATAGGACAAGGCAATAAATTTGAAGTGTGGAGTAAGGAGCTTTGGGAATCCAAACGTGAGCAATGGCTGGCTGAAGAAGCCTCTAAAACGGATGGGTTACCTGATGAAATGAAAACGTTTTCTTTGTAATGGAAACATAAATGGCAATGCATCAATCAGTATTACTGAACGAGTCAATTCAAGGTTTAGCTATTAAACCTGATGGTATTTATTTCGATGGAACTTTTGGTCGCGGTGGACATAGCCGAGAAATCTTGAACCACTTGAGCGATAAAGGAAAGTTATTTGCTATTGATAAGGACATAGAGGCCATTGAGTATGCTAAAGACCATTTCGGAACAGACAAACGATTTCACATATTTCATGGTTCTTTTGCGAACATTAGGGGGTTTGCGTCTGACGCACATGTATTTGGTTTAGTTGATGGGATTTTGCTTGATCTAGGTGTGTCCTCGCCACAATTGGATAATCCAGAAAGAGGATTCAGCTTTATGCAACAAGGCCCTTTAGATATGCGTATGGACACCACTCAATCTATAAGTGCTGCTCAATTTGTGAATGAAGCAGAAGTTGAAGAAATGGCTTCCATATTTAGGCTATACGGTGAAGAACGATTTGCCGGAAGAATAGCAAAGGCTATTGCCAAAGCTAGAGAAGAATCACAGATTACTACTACTTTGCAATTAGCGGAAATAGTTAAAGAGGCAAATCCAAAGTGGGAAAAGCACAAGCATCCTGCTACCCGTGTTTTTCAAGCTATACGTATCTATGTGAATCAAGAGTTAAGTGATTTGAATCGTTGTCTAGAGCAGTGCATAGAAATTTTAGCACCTGGAGGACGGTTAGCGGTCATTAGTTTTCATTCACTTGAAGATCGAATAGTTAAACAATTTATGCGAGATAAAGAACAAGGGAACAGGCCGCCAGCAGAGGTTCCTTTGCGATATGAAGAAATTAAAACCAATTTTAAGAGAGTAGGTAAAGCTGTGATGCCACAACAAGATGAAATAAATAACAATGTCCGGGCTCGAAGTGCTGTGTTGAGAATAGGAGAGAAATTAGCATGAACGCTGCTGCTAGGGTAATTAACCAGGGTAATTTATTTAATGGGCAATTGGCCAATATGCATATGTCAAAATCATTCTATTTATTAGTCGTATTGCTAATTTCAGTACTAATAAGTGGATTTGCAGTTATTTATAGTACCAACACCTATCGTTCGACCTTTAGCCAGGTAGAGCAAGAAGAACAACAAACTCATTTTTTACAATTACAGTGGGGGCAATTATTATTGGAACAGGCTAGTTTAGCAACTCCAGCTAGAGTTGAAGAGTTAGCAATTGACAAATTAAAAATGACATTCCCTTCATCAAAGAATACTTATTTATTGCACGCTCAATTTAATTAAAATATAGGTCGGGCATTATACATATCTCTGTAAATCCCGCGCAAGAGCTCTAATATCGAAAATATAAAAGGAAATTATCTCGAAAAACTTAAAGGCTTCAGGTACACTGAACCTTTCGACGGAAGGTTCCTTGTTTTAACGATGTTTAATAAATTGCGGCACATTTGGATTAATTTTGTGCTTTTTCTAGGTTAAAACTTTATTTTTTGAGTAGTAATTTATGAAACAATCACGCCATTATGCCAGGTTGGTAACTGTTGCTGCTTTTTTTTCTTTACTTTTAGTCATTTTGATATGGCGCATGGTAGATCTAACTGTTCTCCATAGAAAGTTTTTACAAGGTCAAGGTAATGCAAGAAGCTTGAGGATTATTGATATCCCAGCATATAGAGGAATGATTACTGATAGAAATGGTACCCCATTGGCAGTGAGCACTCCAGTTGAGTCAGTGTGGGTGAATCCTAAAGAGTTTTCTCCTGATGAACCGCAATTCATGCATTTGGCTAAATATTTAAATTTAACACCTAAAGGATTAAGCAGAAAATTAGTTAACGCAGAAAATCGTGAGTTTCTTTATTTGCAAAGACAGCTACCCCCCATACTTTCCAAACAGATTAAAGCATTGAAAATTCCTGGTATTTATTTTCAAAAAGAATTTAAACGCTATTATCCCGACTCAGACAGTATATCCCAAGTGATCGGATTCACTAATGTCGATGATCAAGGGCTAGAAGGAATGGAGCTAGCATATCAGGATTGGCTCATGGGGGTAGTGGGTAAAAAAAGAGTAGTTAAAGATCGAATGGGACGAATTATTGAAGAACTTGGCGTGATTAAAGAGCCTCGTCCTGGTCATGAGTTAGCATTGAGTATCGATAGGCGACTACAATATTTAGCTTATAGTGAATTGCTTAAAACAGTTGAAGAGTTTGGTGCCAAATCAGGTTCTGTTGTCGTGGTAGATACAGAAAATGGAGAAATTTTAGCCATTGCTAATGCGCCTTCTTTCAATCCTAACTCACGTGGACATTACAATAGAGAAACCTATAGAAACCTTGCGTTAACAGATACTTTTGAACCTGGTTCAGTAATTAAACCCTTTAGTATCGCTAGTGCCTTAGAAACAGGGTTATTTACCCCTGATACTATAATAGATACCAATCCAAGTTGGATGATAGTGCATGGTCGTACAGTAAGAGATATTCATAATTATGGTGTTTTGGATGTGACAGGAGTATTACAGCATTCAAGTAACGTGGGCGTTACAAAAATGGTATTGGCTAGTCCTCCAGAACAACTTATAGGTTTGCTGCAAAAATGTGGGTTTGGACAAAGTACTGAAAGCACTTACCCTGGAGAAAGTGAAGGTGGTATTGTAAAAGCTAAAGATGCGAATCCTTTTGTTTTGGCTACTTTAGGATTTGGCTATGGAATGTCTGCTACTGCACTACAATTAGCTAGAGCGAGTCTGGTCTTTGCTAATAAGGGTCAGTTAATACCTGTTACTTTACTGCATAATGATAAACCACCTGCAGGGGTACAAGTAATACAGCCTAAGACCGCGGAGCAAGTATTGCTGATGATGGAGGCCGTTTTAAGTAAAGATGGTACTGGACGTTCAGCGAGAGTACCAGGATACCGAGTAGCAGGAAAAACTGGAACAGCTCGCGTCGCTGGAAAAGATGGTTATAAAGACAGAAGATATACATCAAGCTTTATGGGAATTGCTCCCGTTTCAAATCCAAAGTTTGCCGTGTTCGTAGTTATTCATGAGCCTTCTCGTAAGGGGTACTATGCAGCAGCTGTCGCCGCTCCTTTGTTTGCTAAGGTTATGGCAGGAGCATTGCGTTTATTTAATGTTCCTACCGATGAGGCTGCCAGTTGAGCTAGTGCTGGAAAATTAATCTAAAATGGGGAGCATCAATAAGTGCAATTAACTCAATTATTAAAGCCCTGGATAAAACAAGAAGTTTTTGATTGCGTTATTACTGATGTAAAAAATGATAGTCGTCAGATCAAATCAGGGGATTTATTTATTGCTTATCCGGGTGCTGCTGCTGATGGGCGTTTATTTATAGAAAAAGCCGTGTCCTTAGGTGCTGCGGCAGTAGCGTATGAACCTGCTAATTTTCCGTCTTCCTCCATTTTACCTTCGACAGTCCCTTGTATCGCTATTCCTCATTTAGCAGAGCAATTAGCAGAAATTGCTAAACGATTTTATGATGACCCTAGCAAATCCCTCAATGTATCTGGCGTGACAGGCACTAATGGTAAAACAACGATTGCTTATCAATTAGCCCAAGCGCATCATCTTCTTGGACAAGAATCTGCCTATATAGGCACTATTGGTCAAGGAAATGTGAATCAATTAAAATCTCTAGACAATACCACCCCGGATGCCTTGTGTTTGCAAAGATTGTTCCATCAATATCAACAACAAGGTATTAAGCACGTATGCATGGAGGTTTCTTCTCATGCTTTAAGCCAGCGCCGAGTGGATTCTATTGAATTTAATCAGGCCATATTTACAAATTTAACTCTGGATCATTTGGACTATCATCATACAATGGAGGCTTACGGAGCGGCAAAAGCATTATTATTTGCAACGCCGTCTTTAGAGTGGGCGATTATTAATCAAGATGATCCTTACCATCAGCTAATGAGTGCCGCAGTTAAACCGCATGTCAAAAAAATAACTTATGGCATGCATCAAGATTGCGATGTTAAAGCCGTTAATTGGCGTATAGATATCAATGGGACGGATATAGAAGTATGCTCTCCATGGGGGAATCATCAGTTACATATTAAGGCCTTAGGTGAATTTAATATTTACAATAGCCTGGCCATATTTACTAGTTTATTGGCTAATGGGTATTCTGCTGATAAAGTAGCTGAAGTTATGGCTCAATTAAAGGCGGCGCCAGGCCGCATGGAGATTGTGACTAATTCACCTTATGTACTTGTTGATTATGCGCATACTCCTGATGCATTGGAAAATGTTCTAGTAACCTTAAGCCAATTAAAAAAAGGACGTTTATGGGTGATTTTTGGTTGCGGTGGTGATAGGGATAAAACGAAAAGACCTATTATGGGCAAAGCTGCCAGTCTGCATGCTGACAAAGTAATTATCACCAGCGATAACCCCCGCAGTGAAGATCCAAATGTTATTGTGGAGGAGATTGCTGAGGGCATAGCCAATTCTGCTGACGTCATCAAATTAGTAAATAGAGAAGATGCTATTGCCCATGCCTTACATAAGGCGAACAAGGAAGATATTATCCTAATCGCAGGAAAAGGACATGAGGCTTATCAGCAGATAGGTGCCGTAAAACACGCTTTCTCTGATCAGGAAGTAGTACGAAAATTAATGCGGACATAAGTCAGAAGAATAGCTCATGACGTAGGTCGGGCAATCAATTGCCCGACCTACGCTCCCATCAAGACTCTTATATCTTGCCTTGCAATCAAATCAGAATAAAGAGAAAAATCATGACGCTTCTGGTGCTGCTTGCGTAGTTTTAGAAACGCTTCTTCTTTATTGCGAGCTGTTTTTAATTGTGTAGTTTCTTCAAATGGGTTGTATAGCGATAATATAAGCTCTTGCCAAGCCGTGTTGGGCTTCAATTCAATCTGGGGAACTTGAACGTTTAAATCAAATTTAGGGATGGGAAGTCCTGCGAATGCATGGAGCCTTTCACTTACCATGGCTACTGCTGTCCATTTTGCCTCTAAGCTATGCCCTGCTATATGGGGGGTGCAGAGAGTAGTCTTATCAACAATGCGTTTATCTATAGAGGGTTCATTAAGATAAACATCGGTGCAATAGACCAAATTTTGTCGCGTATTGAGTAATGCATCCTCATTAACAATCCCTCCGCGAGCAGCATTGATAATGATACAACCCGGTTTGAGTTGAGCAAGAAAATCCTCATTCAGCATATTCAGACTGGGGAAGGGGGGTTGATTATGCAATTCAGCATGAATGCATAAAATATCCATTGTAAGCAATTGTTCTAACTTGCAACTTTTAAATTGTGACTCCCTTTGTCCTCTAAGTGGATCGTAATGTTCAATATCAAAATTAGCGGCTTCTAATCGCGCATGTACTCGTCTACCCACTTCCCCCATCCCTATAATACCTACATGGTGTCCCTTTATTAGTTGTTGTTGATCGAGATAAGCGAGGCTAGCGATTACGTAATCAGCCACAGAAGAGGCATTTGAACCTTTTGCATCAATAATATGGATGTTTTGAGATCTTAAAAATAAATGGTCAAGATGATCTGTACCACTAGTAGCAGTAGCAACACATTTCAGCTGATGCTTTTTTAATAGCGTCTCGTTAACCTTTACTGTTGAGCGGCAAAGAAGAATATCATGCCCAGCAAGCATAGCGGTAAGCTCTTGCTCATTGGAATAGAGGCTCAAAATAAACGGTTTAGGGAAGGCGTGATCTAAACCGGGTAGGCTGGCGTCAGCAACAATTCTCATAGATGATAAATCATCGCTAATAATTTAATTCCTCCATTAACCAATGGAGTCAAAACAGTTCCCAGGATACCTGTAAAAATTAGAACTATTAAAATAAGAAAGCCATAAGGCTCTAGCTTCTCATATTGTATCGATTGCTTGACTGGCAAAAGGCTGATAACCACTTTGCTGCCATCTAATGGAGGGATAGGGATTAAATTTAAAAAGGCGAGAACCAGATTAATAATCATTCCGGCTCTAGAGGTAAATAAAAGAAAAAGCGCTGGCATTGACGATTCAGGATGAAGCATTGTTGCAATTTTCAACCCCGCTGCCCACAGAATAGCCATTAAAAAATTAGAGCAGGGGCCTGCTAAAGTAACAAGGATCATATCTCTTTTAGGATTTCGCAATTGTCCCCAACTGATAGGCACAGGTTTAGCATAACCAATAATAAAGCTAAAATTTGTTAAAAAACCAGCTACTAAAGGCAAAAAAACAGTACCTATAGGATCAATATGGCGTATGGGATTTAAACTTAAACGTCCTAACATCCTCGCTGTTGTATCTCCACAACGATTAGCTACATAAGCATGAGCCGCTTCATGTAAGGTAATGGCTAATAAAACAGGGATGATCCAGATACAAATTTGTTGGATTATGGTGAATTCAGGCATTAATCATTCTAGCTTGAGAAATTGTGTTCTAATTCTAACGAATACCGCTTATTAATAACAAGTAAATATTCTTTTTATAGTTTTAATTTGGTGTTGTAGCGTTGTAGAAAGAGTGGCAGGATGAAAAACCTGGATTTCAGTCTTTCAGACTTCCATCCAGGTTACTTATTTTTACAATACGCTTAATGTGAGGATGGGGACACTATTTTTTCTAGAGATTCAATTCTCTTATCTACAGCTTCAGCTATGAGTTTGATTTGAGCTTTCTTATGTCTTTCTGTGAGTGCCTTAGCTGATGTTTCAAGCTTTTTCAATTGTTTCATTGATTCACCAAGGCCTTCTCGTTCTTTTTGCGAGCTAGACATTTCAGCTAAAGCTTTATCGAAAGCTTTTTGCTCAAACCAGTCTTTTGATTTAGGGCTTTTTCCCGTCACAAGAGTACTAGGATCTGTACCATCACTTAAATTAGCCGATGTATCTTTCCCTAGTTTTTCTAATTGCTCAAATAGTGTTACATCATCTGTGGCAATTGCGTGGCGAATAAGAGCATCGAGAATAGCTGGAGTATTAATGGCTTTTTCCTGCATGGTTTCTTCACGCATATAGGCTACCATCGCAGCGAAACCCTCCATCCTTGCTTGGGATTGTAGAAAACCTCGACCTTTAGGGGTCTTTTCCTTCTCGCGATTAAAGATACGTTCAGCAGTAGCCAATCTTGTACATAGAGTGGAATAGGTAAGTTTAGTGCCGTTTATAAGAAAACCTTCCTGATCGTGGGCCAATTTTAAAATATCAAGAGATGCTGTCGCAATCATAGCATCCATATTCGTTTCATTGGTTTCTGGATTTTTATAACAAAGGTTAAATTGCTTATGAGTTGTAATGAATTGTATTAACTCCATGGGCTTATCTTTCATCCCCAGAGCTACCATTAGTACAGAATCATGATCATCA
>DAIAOV010000012.1:24756-47503 GCA_027437055.1 Legionella sp.
TCATTCTCTGCGTTAACTAACTCAGAATTTTTCTTGATTAAATTAAGAGCCTTGTCATATTCCCCGTTAGATATAGCTTGCCATAGTGACATTTAAATCTCCTTTTCCATTACAAAATAAAGTGTGTCCATATTATCAAAAACAAGCCTAAATAAAAACTGGTTTATATAAAGATAGATCAAAACAATCTAAATTTGTGCATTATTTTGTAAGTTATCTGTTAAGGAATCAAGTAACTCATCAAGTTGTTCCTTTGAGTCACCTAAATTTTCATATTGGCTACTTAAGTTATCTATTTGATAATAAAGAGATTTTAAATGATTGATATTGACTTTTTCAAAGCCTATAGTTTTAAGTTTACCTATTAGTTCTTCCGCAGCCTCAATTTGTGGTAAATCATCTGGATTAAAAGAGTCACCTTCTTTGTTTTTTTGTAAGGCTTTTTGTAGTTTGTTTATTTCCGCTTTATAACTTTGTTGTTCTTCTTCTTCGACTAGAGTTATTAGCTCCTTTTCTGCGCGCATTATTTGTAGTTCTGATTTAAAGAGAGTGATATTGTGTAGAGCCTCTTCTATTACAACGGTTGTTTCCTTAATTTGCGACTCTATTTGTTCTTTCTTATCGATGTTAATGGGGACATTACTGGTGGGTGTTGAAGGACTTTCATTTTCTACAGCTACAGATTCTTGATGTACTGGCATAGAGGGGGGATCGAATATCAATTGTCCCTCTGGTATAGGTTTTCTGCGATCAATGATTCCTTCATTGAACAATTCTATTTCTTTTAAAAAAACTTTTAAGGCATGTTGGGGCAGATGAGGTTTAAGGATAGCCTCAATTTTTTTTAATTCTCCAGAGCATTCTTTCAATACATTTTGTGTCTCCTCAAAATTTTTTGTTCTTTTAACTTTTTCTTTATATTCCTTTAATTGATGCACTGCTTCATTTAATACCTCTTTTTGCTCTGCATTTAAATTATTTTTGGGGCATTTATCAATAAAATGAATGATGTGATGTATGCTGTTATCTACGTCATTATGAGCTGCTTTACGTACATTTTCTTTATGTGAAATGAGTACTTTCATGTTTTCATTGTACTTTTTCTCATTAGCTGCTAGTTGCTTTCTCATGATTTTGTCTTGCTTTTTATCTTCTTGGAGCAACTTACTAAATTCATTGTTAAGATGTTTATGTTTTTTAAAAAATTCAGGTATTTCTTCAGAATCCTCATAAATTTGTTTTCTGAGCTGATAGTTCCGTTCCTGCTCTTGTAAATTAATGCTTCGGGTATAATCAGGGAGGGAACTTCTTATGTTGCTGTATTTCTCATAAAGCAATTCTGCCTCACGCTTTACTTCATCACTGATATTATTATCTGCTCTTATTATATTAATGGCTTGATGTAATCGTGCATATCTGGAGTCATAAGCTTGCGATAGGAGTTGTATTTGTTTTAGGTTATATTCATAGGAAATACGTTTTATTTCTTGATCATAATAAAAATAGAAATCCATATTGGATAGACCATTCGCGTATTTCTTCCAGTCCTCTAAAATTAGGGATTCTTCTTTTTTACTTTCCTCTTTATTTACTTTGAGGAGGGTACTCTCTAGCCGTTGGTGTGCCTGTGCATATTCCCTTTGTATTAATTGGATAAGATATCGTTCTCTTGGTGTTAATTTGTGTGGTATAAAAAGTTCCCTGATTACATCAAAACGTCCTGTTACGGTAAGGAAAAATAATAAATTATGCTCGCATAAGTAAATGAATTCACTCAGTATTTGTTCATTTTGAATAACAACATCCAATTTAGTATGAATCCCATTAATTTTCCTAATCCATTGATAATAAGCTGCGAGTAAAGGATAGGTAGATTCAGATAATTCACCTTCTTTAGAAACAACACTACTTGGATTCTGTAAGATAACATCCAGATGTTCATCGGGTTTTAATTGAATGGATCCCATCATTCAATACCTTTAAAGTAATTTACGGCCGTACTTATTGAAGTATAGTCGTTTTAAATAAATGTGCATTTTTTGATCTTTTGATTTTCGTTTATATAATAATCTATAGGGGAATACAGGTTGAGTATTGGCGAAGTTACATGCATCTTATATGATGCATGATTTAGTAAAATAAAAATGAAAGGAATGAAATGACTCAATATGAAAAACTATTTAATTTAATGAAAAAGCCTTGGTGTATCGTTATCTACTTTACATTGGTTATTTTGGCATATAATTTTGTAGACTTGCATTTGGCGATTTATTTTCACCAATTAGATGCAAGAAATCATCTGCATTTTCTTAAGTATCTTACTGAGTTTGGAAAAGTATCTATCTATGTTGTTTTGTTTACACTACTTGGTTTATTTTTTCGCTATATAAGAATGAATAATGTTTATGAAGCAAGATCATGGTACATGCTAGGGTGTGTTCTTATTGCAAATTTAGTTTGCTTGGTTGTTAAAGTAATTTTGAGTCGTGCTCGCCCCGAATTATGGTTTTCAATACATGCCTTTGGTTTTTATGGGTTGAAAACTAAATCCTTATATTGGTCTTTGCCATCTGGCCACACTACTACTATAGTGAGTATAGTTTCTGGATTAGGAGTATTATTTCCAAGATACTTTTATCTTTATTTAGTTTTTGCATTTTGTGTCATTCTTACTAGAGTAGTGTTGTATTATCATTATCTAAGTGATGTGATGACTGCCTTTTATCTAAGTGTGCTAGTAGTTGGCATATTTACTCAATATATCAAAGGGAATCAATATTTGAGTAAGGCTTGGATAAAATAAAAGGTCTATCAATAGACCCTAGTCAATTTAATTAAGGGAGTAATTTTATGACTATGGAAACCGAACTAAAAAAGCTGGTAGAGATTTATGCTAAGTACAATACAGAAAAAGAATGTTATGTGTCTTACTTAGATAAGCCTGCACTTTTGAGACTAGATGCAGATTTTATTAAATTTCTGAATCAACAACTATTAGCAGATGGCGCTAGTAAGGAACATCTGCTAAAAAACTATAAACGTTTAGTTTTATATTTTCACCCTGATAGATGCTCTTCATTTTTACCCGAAGTGGCATGGCTTGAACATAATTTATCAGAAGGGAATGATGATGGGATATGTTTTAAAACATTAAAAACTTGTTATGATAAATTAGAAAATCCTGAACAATTTAAAGAAATTAGTTTTGAAGACATTAAGAGTAGATCGGACTGTAGAAAATGGTTAGAAAGTTTAAGAAATAGTGCTGGAAGCTATACTAGTCGAAGCTTTTGTGACAGTTTGATTGGATTACTTGATGAATCAGGTGGTTTCTTTGATGAGGTTGGCATGATTAAACCCAAAGGGGTAAGAACTTTACTCACCTTTATGCCTATGATCTTTGCCAGTTATGGCGCCATAATTTTTGCCCAAGAGTTATTTGCGGTTTATACTCTTTATTTTCTAATGCTAAAAGGAGGACAATATTTAGAACGCAGTGATGTAACGGAAATGAAGCAGTTCGGTCGAACATTACAAGACATTAGTGTAATCACAGCCACAGCAACTACCACTTTTATAGTACGTTTATTAGAAATGACATTCTGGATTTCTCATCAATGCCTTGATGCAGGATTGCAGATAGGTTCTTCTATTTTTAAGCCATTATTACCTATGAGCTCTCCAGATCAGAGTGCAAATGTTGAAAATGTAACAGAAAATTTATGTAGGGACTTAATTTTGGCAAGTCAAAATTTAAGTGAAGGGATGCAATTTAATACACCTGAGCTAAAAGTTATTGCAGCTCCTCTTGAGGCTTATAAAAATCTCAATGAGCAACAGTTTTTTAGGAGCTTGCGACCTGGGTGGACTAAAGGATTAAAGATCGATGATTTTCTCTTTAAGATGAGAGCATTAGATAGGGAGCCTCAATCTGTAACAGAAAAAATAGCTATAGCCCAGAAAGAATTGGAAAAATTAAAAAAGAATAAAGATGTTTATACTGAAGGAGGAAAAACTGCAAAGGCAATAGATACTGCAGAAAAAGTCATTACTTTATTGAGTGAAAATGATCCTTCCTCTATGCAACTAGTGGTTTATAGTGGCGAGAAGGAGCTACAGGAGTCAGAGGATACAAGCGAATCAGAGAGTCGATCTATGTTGCTATAAATAGCAACAACCTCTTGAATTTACACCTATATCTCTGGCAAGATGCGGACTGTTTTGATATTCCAGTGAGGAAGCATGAAAATACTCGTGGCAGTGAAGCGTGTAATAGACCCATATGTCAAAATTCGTGTCAAATCGGATAATACAGGAGTTGAAACACAAAATATTAAAATGGCTATGAATCCTTTCGATGAGATAGCTATTGAAGAAGCGTTGCGTTTACGTGAGAAAAATTGGGCAAATGAAGTTGTCGCAGTGAGTATTGGGGGAGATAGTTCCCAAGAAACTTTAAGGCATGCTTTAGCTTTAGGCGCAGATAGAGCAATTTTAGTTCGTACTGAAAAAACTTTAGAAAGCCTTAATATAGCTAAAATTCTCAAAAAGATTGTTGAAGATGAGAAGCCATCGCTGGTTCTCATGGGTAAACAAGCTATAGATGGTGATAATAATCAGACGCCACAGATGTTGGCTGCTCTATTAAACTGGCCTCAAGCAACTTATGCATCAAAAATTAATTCAAGTGGTGAGTTTCTAGAAGTAACTAGAGAAATTGATGGTGGTTTAGAGACAATAAAAATTGCTTTACCTGCAGTAGTTAGTTCCGATTTGCGGTTGAATGAACCGAGATATGCTAGTCTTCCTAATATTATGAAAGCCAAAAAGAAGGCTTTAGACGTGTTTGAATTAGAGTCCTTAGGTTTGTCACTTAAACAACATATTGAGATTGTAAAAGTCAATGCTCCTCCAACTCGAAGTGGTGGAATAAAAGTTGACTCAGTGGCGGCTTTACTGGATAAATTACAACATGAAGCCAAAGTGCTTTGATAAGGAGGTATGATGAGCACTCTAGTACTTGTTGAACATAATAATAAAGTCATGCACCACGCGACGCGTAACACTTTAGCTGCAGCTTTGGAATTAGGTAAACAGCCTACCTTTCTTGTGATAGGACATCAATGCAAAGGGGTAGCGGAACAAGTTGCTACTCTAGCTGGAGTTCATGCTGTTTGGTGTGTAGATAAACCTTGCTACGAACATCAATTACCGGAACAAATTAGTGAGTTAGTGGCTTCCTTTGTTAGTTCCTTTAATGCTATTTTGGCTTCATCTAGTACCTATGGCAAAAATATAGTACCTAGAATTGCGGCCTTATTGGATGTAGCGCAGATTTCAGATGTAAGTAAGATCATTGACAGTAATACGTTTGAACATCCTATTTATGCTGGAAATGCTATAGAAACAGTACGAGTTTTAGATACTGTAAAAGTGTTTACTGTTAGAACTACTGCATTTAATCCAGTGACTGCAAGTCAAAATGCCTGTTGTATAGAAAGCATAGATAAGGAGTTTCAAGCTAAAGGCAGTCAGTTCATTAAGCACGAATTGAGTAAATCAGAAAGACCCGATCTAGGCTCTGCTAAAATTGTAGTGTCTGGCGGCCGAGGTTTGCAAAGCGCTGAAAAATTTAAATTAATTGAGGAGTTAGCTGATGTTTTAGGTGCGGCAGTCGGGGCTTCTCGTGCTGCTGTAGATGCGGGATTCGTGCCCAATGATTATCAAGTTGGGCAAACAGGGAAAATTGTTGCGCCACTATTATATATAGCTGTAGGTATCTCTGGAGCAGTACAGCACTTAGCTGGTATGAAAGATTCTAAGGTTATCGTTGCAATCAACAAAGATGAAGATGCACCTATTTTTCAAATTGCGAATTATGGGTTGGTGGGTGATTTATTTGAATTAATTCCACAATTAATAGAACAATTAAAGAACCGTTAAAAGGGAGTTGTTATGTTAGTAGGCGTTCCAAAAGAAATAAAACCACAAGAAAATCGAGTTGGCCTTGTTCCTTCAAGTGTCAGGGAAATTATTAGATCCGGAAGCTCTGTGCTGGTAGAAAAAGGGGCGGGTTTAGGCATTGGTATATCTGACGAAGACTATCGTCATGCTGGGGCTGAAATTGTCGATACTGCTGATGAGGTTTTTGCTAGAGCAGAATTAATTGTCAAAGTGAAAGAGCCTCAACCTGTTGAATGTAAACGATTACGCGAAGGCCAAACCTTGTTTACTTACTTGCACTTGGCTCCAGATCCTCAGCAAGCACGCATGCTCAAAGAGTCTGGTGTAACCGCTATTGCTTACGAAACTGTAACTCAATCTGATGGTGGTTTGCCACTATTAACTCCTATGTCTCAAGTTGCTGGGCGAATGTCTATTCAGGCAGGGGCTCATTGCTTAGAAATGGCTCAAGGCGGAAGTGGCGTTCTTTTAGGTGGCGTGCCTGGCGTTGCTGCTGCTAATGTAGTCGTTATAGGCGGTGGAGTAGTAGGTACTAACGCGGTGCGCATGGCTATGGGGATGGAGGCACGTGTCATAGTGCTTGATCGTTCTTTGCAGCGTTTAAATGAATTAGATTTCCAATTTGGTTCTAAATTAAATACTGTTTATTCTACAGCGGATGCTATAGAACACTATGTAGCTAGTGCTGACTTAGTGATCGGCGCTGTATTGGTTCCAGGTGCCGCTGCTCCTAAACTAGTGTCTAGAGCAATGCTCAAATCAATGCGCCCAGGATCTGTTCTTGTAGATGTGGCTATTGATCAAGGCGGATGTTTTGAAACCAGTCGTGCAACAACACATCAAGAGCCAACTTATGTAGTTGATAATGTAGTGCACTATTGTGTAGCGAACATGCCTGGTGCAGTACCAAGAACGTCAACATTTGCGTTAAACAATGCTACTTTACCGTTTGTTTTAAATATTGTTACTAAAGGAGCTAAATTGGCCTTGTTGAATGATCATCATCTTCTCAATGGTCTAAATATTCACCAAGGTAAAGTGACTTATGAAGCAGTTGCTAGGGACTTAGATTATGAATATTTCCCAGCAAATATAGCATTAGCAGGTAGGTAGGGTCTTTAGCCCTTAGGTTAAGTGGTTATTCCCATTCTCATATGCTTCCTCGATCCGTTCGGCCTGAGGAAGCACTTTAGTGCTGTCTCGAAACCATGCTAGATCGAAGTAAGAGCCTACCATACTCATAGCTTTGATCTCCTATCCACTGCGCGTAGCGACCACAAATATAGCTCTACTACTTCTTAATCAGCAAGTGCATTCGTTCTAGAATAAATTTTCTTCCATGAACGGTTGTTGTTGCTGCTGTTGATTATCATTAGCTGCATTGTAAATAGGGGCTTGTTCTTGCTCTGCAGGCACCTCTTTATCACGGAAATACTCAATAATTCCATTTTCTTGGTTTGGCTTAGCAAGCAAACCACTAACTGGATCAATACGGACAGCAACAACATTATCAGGTTGTTTCATCTCTTTCTCTGGTTTGCCCTTTAAAGCCTCTTTCATAAAGTCTATCCAGAGAGGGAGCGCGAGTCCTGCAGCATATTCATGGAGTGATTTGGGATTATCAAATCCTACCCAGGTTGTTACCACAATATCTGGGTTAAAGCCAGCGAACCAGGCATCCACTTGATCATTAGTTGTTCCCGTTTTACCTGCAATATCTTGACGATTAAGTGATCTTGCAGCGCGTGCTGTACCATGTTGAATAACATCTTTTAAAGCTGAATTCATTAAAAAGGCGATATCTTCTGGGATAACACGTGGGGCCGTTGCCGAGACATCAACTTTATTATTATCACAAGGATTGCATACTATGGTCGGTTTTGCTTGAAGAAGCACTTTACCATCGGTATCCGTTATATGATCTATAAGATAAGGCTCGATTTTAAAGCCGCCATTGGCAAAAACAGCGTATGCGGCAGTAAGATCCAGAGGGCTAACTGACATAGTACCTAAAGCTAAAGATAATCCTTTAGGCAGCGCTTTTTTATTAAATCCAAAGCGAGTTAAGAAATCTATAGTGTAATCTATGCCTATATCATCAAGAATTCTAATAGAGACGAGGTTTTTAGATTGAACTAAGGCTTGTTTTAAACGGGTAGGGCCATTAAATTTAAGGTTCACATTATGAGGGCGCCATAGGTTGGGTTGACTGGGATCATCAACCACTATAGGTGCATCATTAATTAGCGTAGCTAAATTATAGCCATTGTTTAACGCAGCAGCATAAACAAAGGGCTTAAAGCTAGAGCCAGGTTGTCTGCTGGATTGAGTTGCTCTATTAAATTTACTCTTTTGGAAATTAAATCCGCCAACTAGGACTTCTATAGCGCCGTTTTTAGGATCAAGGGCAACCATAGCTGATTCAGCCTCAGGAATTTGGGCTAGTTGCCATTTGCCATTGGTTGAATGAACATAGACTACATCACCCACTGCAACAACTTGTTGTGCTTTACGTGGCGATTTGCCAACCCAGCCATTTTTAAGAGCGGGTCTAGCCCATGATAGCCCTTCCCAAGGTATAATAAAGGTATGGTCATTTTGTAGGGCTGCCGTGGCTTCCTTTTCCCTAACATCGATAATGACTGCAGGAACCAAAGTATTTAATTCCGGATATTGTGCAAGGTATTTTTGTCTAATTTTCGGAGATTGGCTGTCTTTTTCGCCTATATTGGCAATTGGGCCTCTATAACCATGGCGATGATCATAGGCTATTAAATTCTTTTCCACGACCTGATTGGCAAGATTTTGTAATTTGCCATCTATAGTGGTATAGACCTTATAGCCTTTGGTATAGGCATCAGGGCCAAAATTATCATATAAAGATTGACGTATCATTTCCGCTACATAAGGAGCTCTTACTTCAATGTTTGTTCCATGATATTTGGCTGTAATGGGTTGATTAATCGCGTTTTGATACTGTTCTTCATTAATGTAATGTTCTTCTAGTAAACGTTCTAGCACATGATCGCGACGTTTTTTAGCTGCTAGTGGGTTTGCAATTGGATTTTGTGTTGATGGAGCCTGAGGAAGACCGGCTATCATAGCAAGCTCTGCTATATTGAGTTCTTTAAGAGGCTTTCCAAAATAAACCATTGCTGCGGCACCAACACCATAAGCGCGATTACCTAAATAAATTCGGTTTAAATAGAGTTCTAAGATCTTCTCTTTGCTTAATTCTCTGTCTATTTTAATAGCCAGCATGATTTCATTGAATTTACGCAAGAAGGTCTTTTTTCTACTTAAGAAGAAATTACGAGCGACCTGCATGGTGATGGTACTGCCACCTTGAGATTTGGTTCCTGTTTTGAGCATACGTACTGTGGCACGGCCAAGACCCATTATATCAACACCGGGATGCTCAAAAAATCGTTGATCTTCGGTGGCAATTAATGCATTAATCAAGGTTTTAGGAATTTCATCATAGGTTACAGGGATACGTTTTTTCTCACCGTACTCTTGAATTAATAAACCTTCCTTACTAAAGATTTGTAAAGGCACTTGTAATTGTACTGTCTTCAGAGAGTCTACATTAGGTAGCTGACTTTCCAGATAAAGGTATAAAAGACTACCAGCTACTAATAAAAGAAAAATTAGGCTCATCAGCGCCCAAAGACCTTTACGCCAGAAGTATGCCATTTTTTTCATAGAATTGATTACTGTTGAATATGAATAGTGCAACATTATACAGTGTTTTTATGCTACATTGCGAGTTTTGTGGGGAAAAAGGCTAAATATAGAGATAGATCATATGCTTCATTGATCTATTAATAAACAGATCAATGAAACGTAAGAGTTATCACTCGTTAGTTGATGAGTATGGAGAGAGACTTTTCACCGGATTTTGTGTGTCTGTATCTGTTCTATTTTCTCTCATTTTTTGAAGATACAGTGCGCTGAAGAAAGGGGCTTGTGAGGAAAAAAGATTAAACCTTTTTTGAAGTTCTTGAGTATTTTCGAGACGAGATATTGTTTCTTTTTGTGTTTGGATGGTCTCTTCCAGTTTCTGTTGAGCGATTTCGAAAGATTTTATGCGTTCTTCAGCTGCCGCTAATTTTAGAGCTAAAGCTTCAGCGGATTGACCTGGGTCCGTGGGTTTAGACTCAACTTTTCTTAACTGATCTGTCAATGATTCAATTGTTGCCGTTTTTTCCCTAATTTGGGCATCAGTCTGTTCGGTTTTTATCCTTAACTCTTCTCTAGTTGCAGCTACCGTTTCTTCAAGTGTTGTATTTCTCGATTGGAGTTCGGGAACACCCCTTAGCTGAACAGTCAATGATTCAATCTGTTCTGTTTTTAGTCTCAATGCTTCCTTGGTTCCAGTTAATTCTTCATCAAGTTTTTCATTTTTAGAAACAAGCTCAGGAACTAATAGGCCATTTTGATGTCCAAAGCATATGTCATTAGCTAATGCAATTATTAATTCCTTAGGTGTCTTGGTAGTAATATTTAATCTCTGTAGCACTTCATCGTGCAACAGCTCCCCTGAATTACAAAATTCACCACCATAATAGGAGTCATTTTTTAAACCTGATAGGGTAATCGTTGTATTGCCAGATTCTTTTACTTTTTCTGAAGGAATAGCGCAATATTTTATCTTATCAATGGTACTGCTTTTGGGGGTAGTTATCAGGTTTTGGAAATCGGTTAGCATCTTAGCCATTTCAGCGGTATATAAGTTAAATGAATCTTTATCAAAAGAATTTAATCTGCTTTGTGCTGAATGAAGAAACATCAGTTGATTTAGAAGGTAATGAAGAAATGGCTTGCGCAGAGGATAACCATCAGTGCATTCTGTAATTAGTGATTTTAGACGCTCATCAAACGTAGGGCTTGTAGCTTTAATTATTTGTATTGCTATTGCACGAGTTTTCTCTAATCGTATCGCTTTATCCTTTTCAGTAACTAGTTTATTAATACCTTGACTGTCATGGTAACCGACTATAACTGTTGCGAGTGAATAAATTAAATCTTCTAATCTAGTCATGTAAAACTCCTTTTAGCATTGAAAGTGAAAATTTAAAATGTAAGAATCCATTACAAATTGATATTTCACTATATTAAATGTTTTTATGGAGTTCAAGTGTTTCTTACTAAGGACATAATTAGGAAAAAACGTACAATTATTTGTTCATTTTATTTCCATATAATCTATTGATTTAGCAAGAATTAAGAAGGTATGGAACGATTAGATGATGCCTACGAGTTTAACTTATAATTTTTTTGTTAAAGGGGCAAGGCTTTGATGTCTATTTTTTATGTGGAATTAATATCACGAGTGGCTTTAAGGTATGTAGCCAGTGTTATTACCTGTTGTAATGCTACTGTACTCAGTACTTGCTTTTTTACAGCACTCGCTTGTTCTCTGTTCCTTCACAGTCGCGGCTCGGATTTATAACCTCTTATCCGAGTCGCGCACGTCAGTAAGCGGAACTTTTGTAATGCATTTCATCTTAGCTTAGTGCATTACCGCTTCACCAAATTATTATATAGTTCTTGTCCTTCTACCAATAAACCACCAGCAGCGATTGTTGTTATCGTTCGAGGAAGTCCTCCTTTAAAATAAAATGAAAAACGCTGCAAAGGACTTGCTGTTGGCTTTTGATTCCAAATGTCTTTAGCATGCTGGAGGTAGCTTTTTCCTGGTGCAGACTCAGTAAGCTCTAATTGCTTTTTCGAGCGTAATTGATTTAAAGGGGTGCTAAACCAGCCATAAGATCCGGCGGTTAAGATTAATGCAAGTCCCTCAGCCTGTTCTTTCGTTAGTCCCTTGTCATTAAAATAAGAAGCTAGTACAGGAATAGCAGTCAAATAGATAGTGGACCATGTTCCTTCGCGTAGCATGGTTGCTCCCCCTCCTTGAAACAGAGAACTGTAACCATGATGTTTTATCATCATTTCCCGAGTTTGCTTTGATGAGGGTAATTGAGCAAGCTGTTTATTTTGTGCGACAGCATCAAAAGGTGTGCTTGCTAAACCAGAAAGAGCTCCGGCAGCAAATGAAGTAGCGAAATCATAGAAAGAAGAGCTTTGACTTGGATTAGGTTGTAATAGTTTTTTTATGAAAAAAACAGTAGCGTAGGAAGGAACAGCAGAACTCGCGTATTCCGTTGCTCCTGCCATAGCATGGCGCCATATCATGGGTTTATTGTTCATTACATGATTAGTCCAATTTAATAGAGGAGTAACGGCTGTCATAACGCTTGCACCTAAAAGGGGACCTTGTACAAATGGTAGTTGTGCTATTTGTTGCCAAGCATGCAATTTGGTTTGTTCAGTTTTTTCTTTCATAAGCCATCCTTAAAAACTATTGATTTGGTATTTTAATAGTTCTGCAGGTACTTTCCACGCCTAGCAGGCGCAGAGAGTAATCCCACTAGGCGATAGGCTCGAAAATGAGGACGATAATAGAAGAAATAAAAAGACCAACCACCAGTGATGGCATAAACTTAATTATGTTGTAATAAGGTGGTTTGGTCATTTAGGTTATTTAGTGTTCATTTTGTATTCTCCCGACCGTACCATTTTATTTTCTATGATGCAAGAGGTAAAAGATCAATTTTCTAATCAGCGTTTGGAACGATATCTATTGGAACCCTTGAACAAGTTCTTACAAAATTTGCCTAGTCTAACTAGGCTGAGCCTAAACCCAACCTATATCACAGTTCTTATATTATATTTGTCCTGCCGAATGTTCCGCGAGCGGGATCTTTAGAGATCTTTCACCATGGCTTAATATTGTGATGATCTATCTGGAACACGTACCATACAGAGCCTATTATTTGAAAAAGATTCCAATTTTTAATGGGTTACGTTACTATTTTGTCTTAATAACAATATTTAGGTTTTATTTTGGTAGCCACACGGAGCGCTGCACAGAGGCCATAGGGAGATTAAAATAAGTGCTCAAACTCTTTAGACCGAAACATCATTCAATTCTAGGAATAGACATCAGTTCGTCAGCGGTGAAAATCCTAGAGATTTCTGGTTCTGGGGATGAACTGTGTGTTGATGGCTACGGACGCGAAACTTTACCTCCGTTTGCATTGGATGGCAATTTAATTAAAGATGCGGATGCTATTGCCAATTGTATCAAGAAAGTACTCTTAAAAGCGCGCTTAACCTCTAAACATGCAGCATTAGCAGTTCCCGACTCTGTAGTTATTAGTAAAGTAGTGCAAATTAATGACGGTCTTAATGAGCAAGAAATGGAAGAGCTTGTTGTCATAGAAGCAGATAAATATATTCCTTATCCCATAGATGAAATTAATCTTGATTTTGAAATTTTAGGGCATTCAGCTAAAAATTCAGCGATGCTGGATGTCTTAATCGTTGCCTCAAGAGCTGAGAACGTTCAGCGTAGAGTAGAGGTTGCAGCCCTTGCGGGTTTGACCGCTACAATTGTTGATGTAGACTCTTATGCAGTGGAGCGAGCCGCATTGCAACTTGCTAAAGATCTGCCTGCTGGTGGGCAAGATAAAATAGTAGCAATTATTGATATTGGAGCACGATTTTGTCATTTATTTGTTTTACATGGTATGAAATTAATTTTTTCCAGAGAGGAGAAATTCGGCGGTATGCAACTCATTGAGGCTATTTCTGAACATTATAAAATGACCCCAGAACAAGCAATAGAAGCCAAGGAACAAGGGGGCTTGCCTGATGATTATGATGCTGAAATATTAACACCTTTTAAAGAAATGCTCTTATTACAGATTAAGCGTACGTTACAGTTCTTCTATTCTACAAGCCAACATGGTTTTGTCGATCACATTTTATTAGCAGGGGGATTAGCAAGACAGGAAGGCTTAGATACTTTAATTCAAAAGCATTTGGGGGTTATGACTACTATCGCCAATCCATTGTCTCATATGTCCATGAATAAATTGATTGATTTGGAGTCTATAAATAAAGATGCCCCTTCTTTGATGGTAGCTTGCGGATTAGCTCTAAGAAATATAGAGTGAGACGATGACGCGAATAAACCTTCTCCCATGGCGTGAACAAAAAAGAGAACAAGAAAAAAAGTTCTTTATTAGCTTATTAGCTACAGGAGCTCTAATTGCTGTATTTATAATATTTCTTATGAACTATTATGCGTTGGACCTTGTGAGTAATCAAACCAATCGTAATGGGATGTTACAGAAAGAAATTAATATTTTAAATGACGAGTTGAAAGAAATTAAGACATTAAAACAAACCAGACAATCATTAATTTCTAGAATGTCTATAGTGCAGAATTTGCAATCGACTAGAACATTGATGGTTCATTTATTTGATGAGCTGATTAAAGTATTGCCTCCTGGGGTGTATGTAACTAAATTGGAAAGAAAGAATGACATAGTGACTCTTTGGGGTTATTCTGAATCTAACACCAATGTCTCTATCTTAATGAGAAACATAGAGAATAATGCTTGGATTCAGAAGCCTGTTCTTACAGAAATCAAAAAAATGGAAGAGACACAACAGCCTGCAAATAATGAATTTAAACTAAGTTTTATACTTAAAGCAAAATATTAGGCTGATAATAAATTATGAACTCAATAAACCTTAATGAATTAACCTTAGATAACATTGGCCAATGGCCTATGCCTGTCAAAATTGGGGTTATCGTAGGGGTCAGTATTTTGATTATTACTTTAGGTTATTGGCTGATTGTGAAGTCTAATTTTGAACAATATGCGACGCTACAAGCGAAAGAAACGACGTTAAAATCTGAGTTTGAAACCAAACAACACCAAGCCTCTAATTTACAGGCTTATCGTAATCAACTGCAATTGATGAATGAACGATTTGGTGCGATGCTAAGACAATTGCCTGCAAAAAATGAAATGCCAGGTTTGTTGGAAGAAATATCTAAAACAGGAGTGGCTTCAGGGTTAAAATTCGAACTGTTTGCTCCACAACCTGAAGTGAAGCATGATTTTTACATTGAGTTACCCATTAAAATTATCGTGGAAGGAAGTTATATGCAGTTAGCAATGTTCATGAGCCGAGTTGCGGAAATGAATCGTATTGTCACGTTGCATGAATTTAGTATCGAAGGGGAATCCTCTAAGGATCATAAAGTCGTTTCGGAGGATGAATTGGTAATGAGCCTCACTGCTAAAATATACAGATATCGCGCACAATGAAACAATTAGACCTCTTTCCAAACTCTACTGTGGCGCGCACTCCAATTCCGCGCTTCGTGTCTCCTCGCACATTCTTTGCGACAGTGAGTTTGGGAAGAGGGTTACACTCTTTTCGTGTTTTATTGGTAATTCTTTTTTCATTGCTATTGATTAGCTGCTCTGGAGATAACAGTGATTTAGTGAAATACATCAATGATATAAAGGCCAGACCTCCTATGAAAATTGAGCCCATTCCACAATTTGCTCCATTGCCAATATTTAAATTTCCTGAAAATGATAATAGACGTAATCCATTCAAGCCTATCGATCAAAAAAAGAGAACTGATTTATTTGCACCAGATCAAAAAAGACCAAAGCAGCCTTTGGAGGCGTTCCCCCTGGATGCCCTGAAATTTGTAGGTACCTTGAAAGAGGGGAGCGAGGTATGGGCATTAATAAAACGACCAGATTTGCAAATAAATCGCATTCGAGTTGGTCAATATATGGGACAAAATTACGGTCGCGTTGTTTTAATTAAAAATGATTCTATTCAGTTGGAAGAAACTGTAAAAAACTCAGGGACGTGGGAGAAACATATAACCACAATTAAGTTGTACACTGGAACTGACAAGTAGGAGTAAAGGTTGAGAAAATTAATCGCTATTTTGATTATAATAAGTGCCAGTTTAGGAACTGCATTTTCCAAAGATAATTCGCTTGTGTCAGTAAAGATTATTCCTTTACCAGAAAATAAAGTACGTATTGATTTTGAGTTTACTAAAGTTTTAAAACAATTACCCGCAAGTTTTATTACACAGCAGCCACCCCGTTTAATATTGGATTTTATTAAAACTGACATTCAATTACCTGAAGGTGAAAAAACAAAGGAAGTTAAATTAGGCTCTTTAAATACTTATAATATAGTAGCTGTGGGGGATAGAGTTCGAGTGATGTTGGATTTACAACGAACCGTTTCATATTCCGGAACTATAGCAGGTACCATTTATAGTCTTGTTATCAATGGAAAAAGTAATGAGTTATTTGCACCTACTAAAAAAGTTTTTATAACCAACCAAGCAGTGAATACGAAACATGAGATCAATCGCATCGATTTCCGAGGAATAGAAAAGCAGGGAGGAAGAATTCTTCTCGATGTATCAGATACTAGTATTCCTATTGATGTAACTCAAGAGGGAAAAGAAGTGGTTGTTAGTTTTTTAAACACAAAAATTCCTCAGAGATTGATGAAACGTTTTGATGTTGCCGATTTCCATAGTCCTGTGCAACTTGTTACATTTCAACAAGAAGGAAAAAATGTCCGTATGACTGTACTCAATAAAGGAGATTACGGCCATTTTGTTTATCAGGTTAATAAACAATTCATGGTTGATATTTTTCCTCTGACTGCAGAAGAAATTCAACAAGCAAAAATGAAAAAACAAGTATTTACAGGTAAACGAATTTCATTGAATTTTCAAAACATTAGTATTCGTGCTGTATTACAATTGCTTGCAGATTTTACTGGAATCAATATAGTCGTTAGCGATAATATTAAAGGAGACATTACCTTAAGACTAAATGATATTCCGTGGGATCAGGCTTTAGATATTATTTTAACCACGCAAGGGCTGGATAAACGCCGAACAGGTAACGTAATGTTGGTTGATACCAAGGCGAACCTGGACAAAATAGAAGAGTCCAAGTTAAAAAGCCAGCAGATTATTGCTCGATTAGAGCCTATGCGCTCTGATTTGATTCAAATTAATTATGCAAAGGCTGCCGACTTGGCGGTTTTAATTAAAGACAAACAAAACTCACTTTTATCTGAGCGCGGTAAAATTAGTGTTGACGTAAGAACCAATACCATTTGGATTCAAGATACGGCAACAAAAATAGAAGAAGTCAGAGAACTGGTGAAGCAATTAGATATTCCAGTAAAGCAGGTGTTGATTGAAGCGCGTATAGTGGAAGTATCTAAAGATTTTAGCCAAGATATAGGGATAAGATGGGGGGTTTCCAGACCGCCAACGTTGAGTGGAACATTAGCTGGTGCAAACCAAATGCAACAAGGGGTAACACCTGCTAACGTAACTCCATTTACTGACAGGTTAAACCTGGACTTGGTGGCAGCGCCAGCAAGCTTAGTTACTCCTGCTACTATTGGTATAGCTTTAGCTAAAATAAATGATAATATATTACTTGATTTAGAACTTTCAGCTTTAGAAAGCGAAGGACGGGCTGAATTAATCTCTAGCCCACGACTTATTACAGTGAATCAACAATCTGCGGTGATTGAGTCCGGACAGGAAATTCCATATCAAGAAGCGACATCTAGCGGTGCTACGGCTGTCGCATTTAAGAAGGCGGTACTGAGCTTAAAAGTAACTCCTCAGATTACACCGGATAGTAAAATATTAATGGATTTGCAGATTAATCAGGATACAGCATCGCCTCAGACTTTTAATGGGGTGCCTGCAATTCTAACTAAAGAAATCCAGACTAATGTTCTAGTGAATAATGGTCAAACTATTGTGCTTGGAGGGATCTATACTCAAGATAAGACAAAAACAATTAATAGAATACCTTTTTTTGGACAATTGCCTGTGGTAGGTAGTTTATTTAGGAACTCTCAAATTGGATTAAAAAATGATGAGTTGTTGATTTTCATTACTCCAAAGATTATAGCTAATTCTTTATCAATCACGACTATTGAGGGCAAAGAAAAGGAGGTATATAAGTAATTAACGCGAGTACATTATAAAAAACAAGTTTTTTATAATGTAAAACGAACGCTCCCCTGTAAGGCTTATCCCCTGTGAAGGTAGGGGGGGGAATTTATACAAGATCGGATATCAGATAAGTTATCTAAATAATTTGATGGGTTTTAGAGTCTATCCGTTGTAGAATATTAGCGACAATTTAGTTTGTGATAGTATAATTTCCTTGAATAAGCTAAATAATATGAATTCTGCGATTTCGGATGGTGAGCTACCTTATCTGAGCGGTGGGTTTTTGTTAAATATCATAAATCAACTAAGACGTTTATCTAATTTATTGTTATAATAAATTGGTCACTTATGACACTATAGTTTAAGAGGTATGTAAGAAAAAATGAGCATAGTTAAAGTACGAAATATTTTTCTCATTGGGCCCATGGGTGCTGGAAAAAGTACTATAGGACGTGCTTTGGCAAAGGAGCTCAAGTTAGAGTTCTATGACTCAGATGAGGTCATAGAAGAGCGTGCTGGTGCTGATATATCATGGATTTTTGATATTGAAGGCGAAGAAGGGTTTAGACGTCGTGAGCAGAAAGTCATTGATGAATTAACTCAAAAGACCAATATTGTTTTAGCTACTGGAGGGGGAGTGGTAATCACTCCAGAAAACAGAAATGCGCTTGCGGGAAGGGGTACGGTAATTTATCTAAAAACTTCGTTGCAACAACAATTTGAAAGAACCAAACGCGATACAAAACGCCCTTTGTTGCAAACTGAAGATCTTGAAGGCCGGTTGGAACTATTAAGAGATGAGCGTGAGCCTTTTTATGATGAGTTGGCTGATGTAAGCTTTGAAACCGATAAGTTAACGGTAAAAGCTGTTGCTAATAACATAATAAAATACATTTATGGCGAAGTTTGAGGTTTATGACCAAGTTGATGTTTCATTACTTGGACATCAATATCCTATAATTATTTGTCGAAATGGTTTAGATAATGCCGAGTTATTGCGCGGCTTTGTGACATCAATGCAGGTTCTTATAGTCACTAACCAAACCGTTGCACCATTATATTTGAAGTCTTTGCAATCCGCATTTTCAGCGATTCAGTGTGATGTAGTGGTTTTACCTGATGGTGAAGAATATAAAAATAAAGAGAATTTATTTGCGATTTATGATGCATTAATTCAAAAAAAACATCATAGAGATTCCACTCTTATTGCTCTAGGTGGGGGAGTTATAGGTGATTTAGCTGGTTTCGCCGCCTCTACTTATCAAAGAGGTATACCTTTTGTGCAAATACCTACTACTTTATTGGCACAAATAGATGCTTCAGTTGGAGGAAAGACTGCCATTAATCATGCTTTAGGTAAAAATATGATAGGCAGTTTTTATCAACCACGGGCTGTTCTCATTGATTTAAGTACACTAAATACTTTGCCAGAAAGAGAGTTCCGAGCTGGGCTAGCCGAGATGATTAAATACGGCTTATTAGCTGGGGGCGAATTTTTTGCACAACTTTTTCAGGCGTTGCAAGAAGGGTTAAATGCGCAGAGTCCTAAATTAGCCAATTTGATTACTCAATGCTGTCAGATCAAGGCAACATTTGTTGAGGTCGATGAAAAAGAAACAGGGCAACGGGCTTTATTGAATCTAGGGCATACCTTTGCTCATGCCTTAGAAGCTTATACTCATTATGAACATTGGCTACATGGTGAGGCCGTTGCTATTGGACTGTATTGCGCGGCCGTTTTGTCCTTTAATAAAGGATTAATTGAGATGCCGTTTGTTAATCAGATAGAATCCATGTTGCGCTATGCTGGATTACCACATAAAATCCCGGCTTTTATCAATTTAGATAAATTGCGCGATTTAATGAGTTTAGATAAGAAAATAAAAAATAACTGTTTACGATTTGTAGTGATTAAAAAGCCAGGCGATTGTTATCTTGATGATAAGATATCAGAAGACTGTTTGCACAATACACTCATTACAGTGGTCGAAGGAGAATAAAAATGAAAGAAGGAAAGATTCAGCTTGAAGCATCAGCTGCTAATCCACCACGAACATTATTTAAACCTGGATCCTGGCTGACCAAAATAGATTTTATTAATCATTTAATTCTTTTTAATAATGTATTAATTACTGTTTTATCTGAGAAAAACGGTGGTAAAACTGCCTTTGGTACTTTATTACAAAGTAATTTGGATCCACAAATAAAATCAGTGGCAATGACAATTCAGCCACCATGCGATAGAGAAACAGTTATTAATAATATCGCTACTCAATTGCATTTAATTAATAATGCTCAAACTGATTTCGCATCAATAGTAGCACAAGTTAATGAGCGTAGGGCGCATGTAGTTCTTCTTATTGATGATGCGCAAAATCTACCTGAATCTTTAATTAAAGAGGTCATGTTGGCCATTAAAAATCAAGATAGTTTTGGATTTTTTCATCTTTGTCTTATTTCTGACTATTCTGTAGTCGCTACACTTAATG
The DNA here is from genome assembly GCA_027437055.1 of Legionella sp. Classification (GTDB taxonomy): domain Bacteria; phylum Pseudomonadota; class Gammaproteobacteria; order Legionellales; family Legionellaceae; genus Legionella. Next base: position 45,109 of record DAIAOV010000012.1, read on the forward strand.
GCTTGGCAGCAGATCAATTCAATAATTTAATTCATACTATAGAAGTAGGTCCTTTGAATGAGAGTGAAACAAGGACCTATGTATTACAGCGAGCTATGGCAGCGCATTTGATCAATAAGCCACTTACAGATGCCCAGCTTAAGCAGTTTTATCAACAAACTAAAGGACATTTGTCAAAAATCAACAATAATTTGGAATCATTTATTTTCAAATGTTCAACGCAGAAGAGAAATAGTAAATCGTTAATTTTAAAGAGAACAAGTTTGGCTGTTACTGCTGCTTTTATTATGAGCGGTGCTTATTTCTATTTTGATAGAATTGATAATAATCATTCTATTTCAGATTTACTTCGGGCTTCTGCTACTTTTCAACATTCAGAGCTTGTTAAACAAGATCCGATAAAACAGCCAGTTCATCCAGAACAATTAGCAAGCTACATTGCATCATGGCAAGAGGCTTCAACACGGCAATTGGTGCATTACGAGTTACCTAAAAAACAAGTTTTAGATGGCTTAGAAGACCCAGAAGATAATATCAACACAGTCGCTCTTGTTGATAAAGTGGTTGTCATTCCAACTATTAAAATGAAACAACCCGAAGAGCAGCCTGTTGCTATAGAAACACAAGAGGTTCTGGAATCAAGTCTTGTTGCGATTAAATTACCAGAGCACAAGGAGGTGGCTAACAAACCCGCTCCCAAACCTGATGGTAAATTGGCCGCTAGGCGTTACACCATTCAAATTGTTGCAAGCCATAGAATCAGTGATATACATCTTTTCAGAAAAAACCATCATTTAACCGATAAAACAACGATCAGACATTTTACGAATGCTAAAGGCAAGTGGTACATATTGACTATTGGCGACTATGACAGCAGAAATCAAGCGCAAACTAAAGCGAAAGAGCTACCTGCTCATTTAGCTAAGTTGAAACCGTGGATTAGACCTGTATCTGGTCTTTCAAACATAGGGTAGGGCACTTACCTGCAATTGCCAGCGGTGGCTGTATTTGTGTTGGGTGCATAGCCGTCAGGCTATGCACCCAACTTACTTTTGAGTCGCTATAAACAACTCATTGTTTCTGGGAAATTATACTTAAATCTGCTAATCTTAGTTTAGGAATCAGAATAATAAGGGGAAAACGATGTACAAGCGGGTGTTATTTGCCACTGATTTTGATGAAGTTGGGGTTTCAGCGGCCCACAAGGCAAAGAAAATCGCTGATGAAAATGGTGCCGATTTGATATTGGTTCATGTTGTTGAGCCAATTCCTGCTTATGCTTATCCAGGATTTGCAGGTTTTGCAGAAGTTGAATTATCTATTCGTGAACAAGCTGAAAAAGAATTAAATGAATTAGCTGAGAAATTAGGTGTTGATAAAAAGCATCGATTTATTGAATTTGGCTCTACTAAAAATGAGATATTAAGAGTAGCTCAAGAGCATAAAATCGATTTAATAGTAACTGGCAGTCATGGAAAGCATGGTATTGCCTTGCTATTAGGTTCAACTGCAAATTCGATCTTACATCATGCTGAATGTGATGTATTAATTGTTCGACCTAAAGTAGCTCATCAGTAATTATTTATTGTAGCTACTTTATTTCATCGTTATAGTAATCGTTCAGCCAATGGTGTCAACTTAAGTCGCCTAACCCCAATTTTGGGGTAGATATCACCAAAGACAAACTCTGTAAAGTCAAACATTTACAGGGTGCGTCTTTGGGAAGAATTACTCCTGAATGATAATGTATAAAGGTCTAATGTATTGAACTGATAGGGTGCGGTTCTTCATCCACATTCACTGTTCCTTGTGTCATTGTCTTATCTTGTTCCAATACTGGAGACGATTGCTGTTCTGTTTTTGTTATTCCTTCTTTAACTAGTTCATCAATTTCATCTCTATTTTTAGGAGCAAATTTATTACTACGAGCTAGAGATTGATTGCAACAATTATAAAATCGTTGTTTTATATCTTTATCTTCACAGTTTGCTATGAATTCCATTACGGAATCATGCGCTTTTTCACTTAATACAACGACTGTTCTGGGATTTTTTCCTAATTCTACTTCAAACTCCGCAATTAATTCTTGGGGAGATTTTGAGGAATCAATAACTACGGTATTTTCATCTATCTTGGCTTTTATGTGACTATTAACTAATCCTGCTAACATAGTATTACTATAACTTCCTTGATTCTCAGGTTTTCCTACTGGCACTGTAATTTCATCTGTAACGGTAGGTGTTTGTTTAAATAAAGCAGTAATAAATTTAAAAGACTTAGCAATAACGCTTCCAATCACTTCTATTCCTTTTTGAACTGCAGCGTAGATTTGCGGCAAAAAAGCATTGAGTCATTATTTTCGCCCCAACCTATTGATTTTATTAGGACTGCTAGC
>DAIAOV010000130.1 GCA_027437055.1 Legionella sp.
TCTATCATCCATTCTCTTTACGATCTATTGGATGATAGAAACCCAAGACATTTCTTAAAGCAACCCGATTGCCCTACATATTAGACTTCTTTCACAACGTGTTGTATCGAGTTGCGAAAGAAGTCTATTCTACACGCATTATACTCGCCCTACTTGGACCGTTTTTATAAAATTGTATTTATAAACAATGAATTAATTTTTTTAATGGATACCAACTTTCGTCAGCAATATAAAAATAGTTAACACAGATATGCTTAAATAAAATAAAAAACGAATAAATATTGAACTTTTTTATATGGCACGTGTCTATATTAGTGAGCATTCTCCCCCGAATGCTCTACCCCGCTTTCCCCTCTTTATGCGGGGTAAGGTCTGAATTACTTTAATTCAGACATGTTATTTGCCCCGGTCTTAAACCGGGGATTTTTTTGTCTCTAAAAAATAGCTACACTACATTAATGAGATACAACTGAGAATGACTTGATGAACAAAAAAACTACCCTCTTATTTTGTTTAATAGGTTTGCTTTTATCCCAATTTGCAAACGCGGCGCCAGATAGAACTCAACTAGCAGTGTGGGCCAATGAAGCCATTATTGCTACTTATACGATTAACTATAAAACCTATATTCAACAACAAAAAGAAATCGCCAAATATTTTAGTTCTAACGGATGGATAGCTTATAGCAAAGCACTAAATGCTTCAAAACTACCGGAAGCAATACAAAAAAATCAGTATGACGTCACTGCTGTAGCCACTCAGCCGCCAAGGCTAATTATTCTTGACCCGACGCATTGGCAAGCGATTATGCCCATTTTAGTGGTGTATCAAAATCCCCAGTACCAGCAACGACAAAATTTAAAAATAGCTTTAGGTTTTTCTATAGCTCCATCAGGTCAAGGAGTAAGGGGATTAAATATAGATAGCCTACAATCTACTGTAATATCGCCCCCGTGTCAGTGCCCCAATGAACAGCAACCACAAGAAGCGCCAGTTCCGGCGACAACCAGCCCGACTACACCAGGAGTCGGTAAATAATAATACTAATTTGAGCTAAAATTAAAACACCAATTAATAAGAGTATAAAATTTAGCTTTTTAGGAATAGTAACATCCAGCGCGGATTGCTCAGGATGATTAGGATTGTAATAAATATCAATTTCTGAGTTGTCTTTATAAGCAACCGCGACTTTATAAGCAATGCGACGTGAATATTTGCTATTGGGATTATTATGAGAAGTATCCAAAAATAAATATTCCCCCACTAAGTCTTGATCTGCAACCTGATAAGCATATTCAATTTTAGGCCATACACTATGCCCTACTCTGACCCACTCACAGCGCGTAATATGCCCTTTAACTTTTAGCCAGGATTGGGCACGAACTAATGATTTTCTGTCTTGCCAAAAATGGTTCAATAATAGGAAGAGAACTATTAGCCATCCTATATCGAGTATCCATCGTCCTATGTGAATCCCCATTTTATGCCCCTAACCGTGGACTCGTTTACATTTCGTCAGCTTGAGCCCTCTTTCAATAGAAGTTTAGTATATAGTGATTTGAAAATATAATGATAGAAAAAGAGCGAAGGAAACCTCGCAAAATTAATCGCAATAGGTATAATCACAGCAATTAAGGTGATAAAAAAAAAGGATGTACAATGATTGCTAGAACCCCTCTTCATGCCACTCATCTCGCCTGCGGTGCCAAAATGGTTGATTTTCATGGCTGGGATATGCCTCTCCATTATGGCTCTCAAATCAATGAACATCATATCGTTCGCAAGGATGCAGGGATGTTTGATGTGTCGCACATGACTATAATTGACGTATTAGGTGCCGGTGGTCGTCTATTTTTGCGGAAACTTCTTACTAATGATGTCGATCTATTACAACATAATGGAAGAGCATTATATAGCTGTATGTGTAATGAGCATGGCGGCATTATCGATGATTTAATTGTGTATCAACGTGCTTCAGACAATTATCGTATTGTTCTGAATTCAGCAACTCGCCATAATGACATCAAGTGGATCCGTAAAAAAAGTGAAGGCTTTGCTGTCGGTCTTCAAGAAAGACCAGAACTTGCTATGCTCGCAATACAGGGTCCCAAAGCTATAGAAAAAACGCTTACTGTACTCAGCCCAGCCCAGGTTGATGCCGTTTCTACACTGACTAATTTTGAATGCGTTGACGTGGATAACTGGTTTTTCGCGCGTACAGGATATACAGGGGAGGATGGTTTTGAAATCATTGTGCCTCAAGAAATTATAGCTCAGCTATGGAGTGACTTGATAAAAGCAGGGGTAAAACCTTGTGGTCTCGCTGCTCGCGATACCTTGCGCATGGAAGCAGGTATGCTTTTATATGGTCAAGATATGGATGAAAGCACTACTCCTCTCGAATCAGGCCTTGCCTGGACAGTTAAATGGGAACCAGAAGATCGTGACTTTATTGGTATGGGCGCTTTAGTTTCGCAAAAGCAGCAAGGAATCAAGCGAAAAATGGTAGGCCTTACTTTGCTGGATAAAGGAATAATGAGGCATGGGCAAAAGGTTGTTATTGAAGGAGGTCCTGATGGCATTATTACTAGTGGGGGCTACTCTCCTACTCTAGAACAATCCATAGCCTTAGCCCGAGTTCCTGTAACAACTGGCGATCGCGTTTTAGTAGACATTCGCGGAAAATTAATTCCAGCTAAAGTAGGAAAGCCTCGTTTTGTCAAGCAGGGACAAGCCATTTAGCTTTATAATTAACGTGAGCTCTAAATAAAAACAAGACACTCTTGGACAAGAGCAGGATTACACCACCTAAAAATTATAAGATAAGGATAAAGTAATGAATGACTTAAAATTCACCACAACTCATGAATGGTTAAAAATAGAAGCGGACGAGGTCGTTATAGGGATTACCGATCATGCCCAACAATTGCTAGGAGATATGGTATTTGTCGAATTGCCTGAAATTGGCGATGTAGTTAGTGCTGGTGAAGAGCTTGGAGTTGTTGAGTCAGTAAAAGCAGCCTCTGATTTTTATGCCCCAATTAGTGGCGTAGTGACTGCGATTAATGACGCTATTGTTGCTAACCCTGCTATAGTTAATTCTGATCCCTATAACGAAGGTTGGCTCGTTAAATTAAAGCCCTCTAACCTTGACGAAATCAAAAACTTATTAAGTGCTGATCAATATCAAAATGAGATAGCTGAGGAACATTAATCATGCCATTTATTCCACACACCGAAGAAGATACCAAAGAGATGCTCAACGCCATTGGTGTCTCTGATACCCAAGCTCTATTCGATGAAATTCCTAATGCGTTGCAATATGCCGGATTCCAAAACATACCAGCGGGCATGAACGAAATGGATATGCTTAAGGAGGCACATTATTTAGCCAACAAGAATAGAAATGGAATTTGTTTTATTGGAGCGGGATGTTATGAACATCATATTCCTGCTGCTGTGTGGGATATAGCCTCAAGAGGTGAGTTTTTAACTGCTTATACGCCTTACCAAGCGGAAGCAAGTCAAGGCACATTGCAGTTATTATATGAATACCAAACTATGATTTGTGAGCTAACTGGCATGGAGGTCTCTAACGCCTCTATGTACGATGGTGCAACCGCTTTAGCAGAAGCCGTTTTAATGGCTGTACGCGTCAATAAACACAGCAAAACAAATCGTGTTCTCATCGCAGGGACCATCCATCCCTTTTACCGTGAAACCATTGAAACAGTAGTGCGTAATCAACATATTGAAGTGCTCACACTACCATTTGATGAAAAACAAGGCATCACCGCGCTTTCGGCACTAGAACAATATACCGGCGAAGACATTACAGCATTAGTCATTGCTCAACCTAACTTCTTTGGTTGCTTAGAACAAGTCGATGAGTTGAGCAATTGGGCTCATGACAATAAAACAATTAGCATTGCCTGTGTGAATCCCATTTCATTAGCCGTATTAAATCCTCCCGGCCTATGGGGAAAACAGGGAGTAGACATTGTTTGCGGAGAAGGGCAGCCTCTCGGTTCACCAATGGCTTCTGGTGGCCCCTATTTTGGTTTTTTAAGCACACGTATGGCTCATGTAAGACAAATGCCAGGACGTTTAATTGGACGAACGGTAGATAAAGAGGGAAAAACAGGTTTTAGCCTGACCCTACAAGCTCGCGAGCAACACATTCGACGTGCAAAAGCAACATCGAACATTTGCACTAATCAGGGATTATTGGTTACGGCAGCAACGATACACATGAGTCTACTAGGAGCTGAAGGATTACAGCAAGTTGCCAATCAATGTCATCATAATACTCATGCGTTGTTGGATGCCTTAACCCAAATTGATGGTGTAGAAGCTGTATTTACTGCTCCCTTTTTCCATGAAGTGTTGATCAGACTGAATCAACCAGCGAAACAGGTATTAGTGCAATTATCTAAAGCAGGTATTACCGGAGGTTATGCTCCAGAAGACCAATACCCGCAATTAGCCAATACACTTTTGATCTGTGCAACGGAAATGCGCACAGCAGAAGAGATTGCACACTACACTAATACTTTGAAAAACATTATGAGCCAAGAAAGAGGTGGCCAATGATCATTGTGCAATTAACCTATTTAGCCCCTCTACAAGAAGTGGACAAATACTTATCTGCTCATAGAGAGTTTCTCGACTACTACTACAAGCAAGGTTTATTAATTGCTTCTGGACCAATGAAACCTAGAACAGGGGGAATTATCATTGCGGCTACGAATGATAAAGCGGCTTTAGAGTCCATTTTTAAAAAAGACCCCTATTATCTAGCAGAAATTGCTGAGTACCAATTTATTGAATTCACCCCTATTATGCATAGAGATGAACTCAAGGAACTTATTCAAAAAACGGAAGGTATATTATGTTGATTTTTGAATTATCTAAGGCAAAGCGCCAAGCAACCGCCCAAGCTCCCAGGGTAGTACACAGTAAATATACAGTGCCTGCGGCCTTACAACGTAAGACACCGCCAAAGTTGCCCGCCTGTTCGGAATTGCAGGTAGTAAGACACTATACTCGTTTGTCACATAAAAACTTTTCTATAGATACTAATTTCTATCCTTTGGGTTCATGTACGATGAAGTACAATCCTCGAGGTGTTCATAAAGCAGCATCCATCGCCGGATTCGCCAACCGCCATCCTCTGGCCTTAGAGCAAGAGAGCCAAGGATTTTTAGAAGCGCTTTATCAGTTACAAAATAATATTGCCGAAATTACTGGAATGCCTGGCGTGTCATTAACTCCTATGGCCGGTTCTCAAGGAGAATTCGCCGGGGTGGCCATGATTAAAGCATATCATCAGTCACGAGGTGATACGGCTCGTGATGAAATGCTCATTCCTGATGCAGCCCACGGCACTAACCCGGCCTCAGCAGTTATGTGTGGATTTAAGGTAGTCGAACTGGCGACTGATAAAGATGGCGACATCCATCTCGATGAACTCAAAAGCAAATTAGGCCCCAGAACTGCCGGTATTATGCTGACCAATCCCTCTACGCTGGGATTGTTTATGCGTCAGATAAAAGAAATAGCGGCCCTAGTTCATCAGGCAGGAGGATTATTGTACTACGATGGTGCTAACCTTAACGCGATTTTAGGCAAGGTAAGGCCTGGGGATATGGGTTTTGATGTCATGCATTTAAATCTGCATAAAACATTTGCGACTCCTCACGGCGGTGGCGGGCCAGGCTCAGGTCCTGTCGCAGTCGGAAAGCGGCTCATACCTTATATGCCTCTTCCTGTAGTGAAAAAAACAGACACAGGTTATCAATGGGCAACACAGCAAGATTATCCGCAGAGCATAGGGCGTTTGTCCTGCTTTATGGGAAATGCTGCCATTTTACTGCGTGCTTATTTCTACATGCGACTTCTTGGCAAGGAAGGATTATTACGTGTCTCTGAATATGCCACACTCAATGCGAATTACCTACTTAAAGAACTGGCAAAGGCAGGATATACTCCCGCTTATCCTGAGCGACGTGCCTCTCATGAGTTTATTCTCACTTTAAGCCAGGAAAAGAAAAATTATGGCATTTCCGCTATGGATTTGGCCAAAAGATTGTTGGATTATGGTGTTCATGCGCCCACTACTTATTTCCCTTTACTGATTCCAGAATGCTTACTCATAGAACCTACGGAAACAGAAAGTAAAGAGGAATTGGATGGTTTCATTGACATCATGAGAACCATCAGGCAAGAAGCCATGAGCAATCCTACTTTATTGAAAGAAGCTCCTCATACCTTACCGGTGAAGCGCTTAGATGATGTTAAGGCTGCTCGCGAGTTAGATCTCAATTATTTTATGAACAAAGAGTCTTTGCAGAATTAAGACGCTTATATAGTTCACCGTTACAATTGCAACAATCTTGTTGGGGCAAAATGCCCCTTCGTTGAGCGATAACTGTTCACGTAATGGCGTAACTTAAGTTGGTGCCGTTGAACGATTACATCGCACCAGCATCCCTTAGCGCGTTATTTCATGCGCTAGGGGGCTCTATTGTTTTTTGTAATTCATCCACAATTTCCGCGGACTGTGTTTTATGCACGAAAAGGAATGATCTATTATTCGCCACATTAATAATTCCTTTTAGCAATAGGCCTATACCCGCAGTAGTAATAAGCAGGGTAAGATTCACTAAAAACGCAGACCAGCCACGATGCTCATCTAATGTAGAACGATTTTTCGAGATGACATCTGTACATTCAGCACGAAACTTCTCAACATGATGATCTTTCTTTAATACTTTAAAAGCTGAGTCTAATTTAGAATGTATTGCTATAGCACTGTTATAAGCCGACGTATGACCATTATTTTTTAATACTTCTGCCTTAGATTTTAGTGCTGCTAATTGGCTAAGGAATGGATTGGCTAGATCAGCAATATAAGCTGCGTGAGTATTCTTTGCAGCAATAGAAGAAGTCACATCCTCAGGTACTAATTTCTTCTCTAATTTAGGCATGGTGCCGCTAACTCCCAGCGCCTTATGTGTGCCTTCATTTGCAGTCACCCCCTTACCTAAGGAACTATCAAGATTGATAATATTATCGTGAGAGGATTCTCCCGAATCATGCCCATGAGCATAAGATATATTATACCCTTTATGCTCTTTGTCTCTATTCAGTCCATGGTAGGAACGATTCCATAATAAAAATGAAATCGGATCACCTTTGGGGTCGTAAGGATTCGTTAAATTAACAGGTAGTGTATGCACAGTACCTGCATTAACATGTTTGGCAAAAGCTCCATTAATGGCATCAATCGTTTTTGCTAAATCTTTAGCGGTATCATCCTTATAAACAACACCATCGTCTTTAAATTTATCGGCTAATGATTCTATTATTTCTAAGCCAATGCCAGCATGACTGTACAGTGTAATATTATTACCTTCCAAAGAGTAAGAAACTAACTTTAGGCTTGGTAAGTAAACGTCCTTAACTAATGTGTCAACTTCGGCTTTGTCAACTACCCCTTTCTCTATCAATCCTCTTAAATTATCTAACGATCCTGACTGCCCCATAAAACCAATGTTAGGAGCATACAGTTCTTCGCCTTGCTCATAGGGAATCAGGAACTCGATACCATGATTAGAGAGCATTATATCTACTGGAACATCATGTTTTTTTAGCTTATTCAGGATCTTGTAAATAAAATAGTCGTTTTGCCCTCTATCACAAATTTCATCACCAATAAGTCTAACTAGTGTTTTTTCCTTTATCTCTAAACCATCAATGATTTGATTAAACTCGTGGATGTCTGCTTTTGAATGCTCAGGCTTTTTATAAAGCTCTACTAAGCGTTTATAATCGGCTGCCGTAATATTAATTACACCATTACTTTGCAAGAAAAATATCAGCAAAATAGCATTAGCGTGCAAATCCCCTATGGTAATTTCGGATGCGCCTGTTGGCTCTGGCTGAGGATAATTATAAATGTCTACTTGTTTTTCAATTTTTAT
>DAIAOV010000131.1 GCA_027437055.1 Legionella sp.
ATTAATAAACAGCTAATTCCATGATGCGATTCATCACCAGTACGCACCATGCATAAATAAACGTCACTGGCACTACCTCCTGATATAAAAGCCTTTGTTCCATTGAGGATATAATGCTCTCCTTGCTTAACTGCCTTAGTTTTTAAAGATGCCGCATCGGAACCAGAGCTTGGTTCAGTAAGACAATAACTGGCAATCGCCTCCATTGATGTCAATTTAGGCCCCCAATGAGCACGTAGCTCTTTGCCCGCATAACGATCAATTAATGAAGTAACCATGTTGTGGATAGAAAGATAGGCGCTTGTAGTAATACATCCTGTTGCTAATTGCTCAAATATTAATGCAGCATCCAAACGCGTTAATTGTGCTCCCCCTATATCTTCTCGAGCAACCATCCCAGCCATGCCCAGCTCAGCAGCTTCACGCAGTACATTCACAGGAAAATGACCGTGTTCATCCCAATGTTCTGCCATAGGAGCTAATTTATTATTGGCAAACTCAGCTGCCATCTCTCGAAATGCTAAATGTTCTTCTGTGAATTCAAAATCCATAAACCATCCTTAGAAAGTTTGTTTATAACACCACGGCCGTCCCAAGTTTGCCTACGGCACTATTTTTTAAACCTTCAAAAGCCATGGATGGCTTTCGAGAGCAGCATAGATGCCTTAGCGTGTTAAAAAAATAATGCCACAGGCAAACTTGGGACAGCCGTATGACACCAAGTCAAAAAATGATATTATTGCGGATTTTCAGCGTCGGCGAAAGAATAACAAGAATAATCGCATGGATATTTTAGCGCAATCTATAGATGCGGATAAAAATGCCCTGACTGTTTTAAAAAACTATTTTGGTTTTGATTCATTCAGAGCACCGCAAGAAGAAATAATTAACCACGTCATTGCAGGGCAAGATGTACTTGTGCTCATGCCTACAGGTGGTGGCAAATCACTTTGCTATCAAATACCATCAATTGTTAGACCAGGGGTAGGTATTGTTGTTTCTCCTTTAATTGCTTTAATGGAAGATCAAGTAGCCGCTCTTAAATTACAAGGTATTAAAGCAGCCTATTATAACTCTTCTTTAAATAGTGAAGAGGCCAGAAAAGTTTTAGCTCAACTGCATAATAACGAGCTAGACTTACTTTATATTGCTCCAGAACGCCTTATCAGTGCCTCATTCTTGGAACGCTTGAACGAATGTGCTATTGCTTTGTTTGCCATTGATGAAGCCCATTGTATTTCTCAATGGGGACATGATTTTCGCCCTGAATATGCCGCTTTGGGCTTATTGAAAGATCGTTTTCCTGACGTCCCCATCATTGCATTAACGGCGACCGCGGATAATCAAACTCGTCAAGATATAGTGGTAAAATTAAATTATCAACCACAAAAATATGTCGCCTCTTTTAATAGACCCAACATCCACTATAAAGTGGCTCCTAAAATTAATGCGATAAAACAATTGAGTCATTTTTTAGAATCAGAGGTGCGACAGCAATCTGGAATCATTTATTGTGGCACTCGCAATAGCGTCGAGCGTCTCGCAGAAAAATTACAGGATTTGGGATTTAAAGCTCGAGCGTATCATGCAGGTCTTAGTCATGCTGAGCGTCGTGAAGTACAAAATTCATTTAGATATGATCGTATCGATATAGTGGTAGCGACTATAGCTTTTGGTATGGGCATAGATAAACCCAATGTGCGTTTTGTTGTGCATTATGATCTACCCAAGAACATTGAAGGCTATTACCAGGAAACTGGGCGAGCGGGACGAGATGGTTTACCCGCTAAAACACTTCTGCTCTATGATGCAGCTGATAGCGCTAGGTTACGCTCATGGATAATCAATACCCCGCTTGATGAACAGCGACGAGTCGAAACGAACAAACTCAATCATATGCTTGCCTTTGCTGAGGCCTCTCATTGTCGTCGACAAATCTTATTGCGCTACTTTGACGAACCTTGCGATAAAGAATGTAACTATTGTGATGTCTGTGACAATCCCCCAGAGACTACTGATGCTACGATTGACGCTCAAAAATTGTTGTCCTGTATTTACCGGTTGAAACAAAGCTTTGGATTAACTCATACCATCGATGTACTCAGAGGTGCGTCAAATGACAAAATAAAACAATTCGGCCATGACCAATTAAGTACTTTTGGCATAGGAAAAGATAAGTCGGGTAATTACTGGAAACAACTGGCTTGGCAACTCATCCACAAAGATTATTGTGTACAAGATATCAATCACTTCAACGTGCTAAAACTAAATCCTAAGGCCATTCCTTTATTAAAAGGAGAGGAAAAAATTTCACTCACCGTGCCTCATAATGATCTTGTAAAAACCAAGAAGAAGACCAAAGAAAAAGTCACAATTACCTCTAGTAATAGTCCATTATTTGATATGTTACGTAGTTTAAGACGACAGCTGGCAGATGAAGAAAATAAACCACCTTTTATGATTTTTAGTGATGCCACCTTACATGAAATGACACAGAGAAAACCACAAACGTTGGAACAACTTCTGACAGTGTCTGGTGTAGGACAGCACAAACTGTCTCATTATGGCCATCATTTCCTTAAAGTATTAACAGAATTTAATGAAGCTGAGTAAGCACTAATGATGCAGCAATTACCCCGATCGTTCTATGAGCGAGATACCATCACTGTAGCTAAAGAACTGCTAGGGAAATATTTAGTGCACCACGATGGAGAACAACAACGAATTGGCAAAATCGTAGAAGTTGAAGCCTACCTTGGCGAACATGACTTAGCGGCTCATTCCTCTAAAGGATTAACGAAAAGAACACAAATCATGTTTGGCCCTGCGGGATTTGCCTATGTTTATATGATTTATGGTATGTATTACTGTACTAATGTGGTCACAGAAGCTGAAGGTGTAGGTTCAGCTGTATTATTACGTGCCTTGGAGCCTGTGAAAGGCATTGATGGACGAACCCAAGGCCCAGGATTATTATCCAAAGCCATGGGTATAGATAAAAGGCTAAACTGCCACGATTTGCTTAGCAGTACCTTTTATGTTGCAGAAGAAAAGGATCAACCTCAATTTACCATAGTAGAAAGACCAAGAATTGGCGTGCATTATGCGAAAGAATGGGCTGATGAATTATTACGTTTTTATATTGAGGGAAATCTTTTTGTTTCGAAGAAATAAATATTGGCCTATGCCGCTAGAATTTTTCACCGTTGCACCGGACAAAAATAAAAAAAGCAGTATGCCGCCCTCTCTATGTCCTGCGGCTTGTCCTCAGAACGTAGGCTGAGGCATTCTGATCTTGCCCCGAAAAAACGGACACGTTGCTAAGCGACCTTTTTAACCTCAAACAATTCAGGGGATTTATACCCAATCATCGAATGAAGTCGTTTTCGATTATAATATATTTCGATATATTCAAATACATGATTTTTGGCAATGGTGCGCGTTGCAAATTTTTCCCCATGAACTGCCTCTACTTTAAAACTATGGCTCCAGCTTTCCATAGCAGCGTTATCATAGCAATCTCCACGTTTACTCATGCTGCAAACAAGTCCATGAAGAGTTAGCAGTTGTTGATACTCATAAGAGCAATATTGACTGCCCCTGTCTGAATGAAGAATAAGGCCTCTGGGGGCTTTCGAGCCCATATAGCCATTTGTAGAGCATCAATCACTAATTGCTTAGTTATTCGTTCAGACAAAGCCCATCCAACAACCTTGTGAGAATATAAATCCATAACAACAGCAAGGTAGAGCCATCCTTCCTCGGTCCCAATATAGGTGATGTCGCTGACCCATTTTTCATTAGGTTCATATGCTGAAAAATTTTGTTGTAATAAATTCGGCGCGACGGGAAGTCGGTGATTGCTATTCGTTGTCGCTTTAAATTTCTTAGTAGCACGTGCTCGCCACCCATTTGAATGCATAATTTTAGCAACCCGGTGCTTACCCACTGACTCGCCCTCACTATTTAAGCGTTTAGTAATCCGAATCGACCCAGCTCGTGACTTTTCATCATCAAAAATGGCTTTGATTTTATCAGTTAATTGGCGATTGGTCTCTTCGCGACAAGAAGGTTTTCGATCTCGCCAATCATAATAACCGCTAACGGATACGGATAATAAACGACACATTAATCTGAGAGTAAATTGATGCGAATGTTCCTTAATCATCGCGTACTTCACTTGGACTCCTTCGCAAAGTACGCTGCCGCCTTTTTTAGAAAAGCATTTTCTTCTGTAAGTAATGTGTTTTCTCGCTTTAAGCGTGCCAGCTCGGCCTGTTGTAACTTTTGATTCTCAAGGGAGTCGCCATCTTTTTTCTGTTGTGCTTTCCAGGAATATAACAGCGGCTCTGATAGACCAAGATCTTTTGCTACCTGACGAACACCATCTTTATCTATTCGTTCAAGTGCTCGATCTTTAAATTGGGGGCTATATTTTCTTCGAACTAGTGGTTGCTCTGATTTCTTATTGTTCATTATTCACCTCTGCTTTAGATTTTACTCTCTTAGCAAGGTGTCCGACAAATCAAAGCAAGATCAGTTTTTCACGATCTTGACTGCGAGTTGAGTACCCCCCAACTTTTCGCAAACACGCATAAAGCCATCCTGGCGCTCTTGGATGCCGTCCATGGCGCCCCAAAGGTTTGCGAAAAGTTGGGGTGTTACTCAACTTGCTTGGCACGAAGCTCCAACAAGTACAATAACCTTATCTACTATACCCAATCTTCAAGTGAACTTGATAATATTTCACTTTATTATCATCAATAAAGCCTCGTGTTTCGAGCACTTCAAACCAATCCAGCTTACCATGCGATTTTGCAGCTTGATTAATCGCATTATTAATCGCATGCTCAATGCTGTCCTGAGAAGTTCCAACCAACTCAACCAGTTCATATACTTTATCATTCATTTTTTTCTCTCCTTAGACTCATACGTTCCTGTGCTTTAGCTATGGCCTTACGTATGGCTAAAGCCTCCTCTGATTGTTCGGGTGCTAATTGCAATAACCGTTGCCAGTACCCTATAGCCTCTTCATAATCATGACCCATGAATGCTTTCATAGCAAGCATGGCCAATGCATCAGGTTGCTTGGGATTATTTTTTAATAAAGTACTAAAAATTTGTATAATTTCCGAGTTAAACTGATGATGATTTAACTGCCATAAACTATGAGCATAATTAACAGCAAATTGCTCCTCTTGAGGCTTGAAATGATAGGCCTTAGCAAAGGCTTGAGTGGCATTCTGATCATCGTTCTGACTGGCATACAATCGCCCCAACAAGTACCACCCCTTAGCACTTTCAGGACCATCAGTTAATTTCGCTTTAAGCTTATCAATTAATTCCTGGGGACTTTTTATCGACTTTAGCATGTTCTGCGCTAGCGCTTCAGAATTTTTTTGATGTATATAATTTTGCCACTGAGCAAAGCTCCCCCAAGAAAAATATCCAGCAAATACTAATACCATAATAAAGGGCATTAATAAAAAACTAAACTTAAAATTTAGACGCAAAGGATAAATAATTAAAGCACTTGCACTAAGTGCTAATAAAATCAATGCGCCAAC
This sequence comes from Legionella sp., assembly GCA_027437055.1. Lineage (GTDB taxonomy): Bacteria > Pseudomonadota > Gammaproteobacteria > Legionellales > Legionellaceae > Legionella. The sequence continues at coordinate 5,568 of DAIAOV010000131.1, forward strand.
TAACCACCATTCACTCATAGGACATTCGCTTAAAACAAGTTCGCCAAAAAATAATAAAACCCAATACTAAAAATAAAAAAGGTCCGAACCAAAGCAAGAGAGTTACTGCCTTTACTGGAGGATTAAAGAGAATAAAATCACCATAACGTGAAGTGAGATAATCTCTAATTTCTGTGTCTGTCTTCCCATCTCTGACTAATTGATACACTTGTTGTCGTAAGTCCTTAGCTAATTCCGCATTTGAATCTGCCAAATCTTGATTTTGGCAAACCAAGCAACGTAGGTCTTTTAAAAGATGATTAAATTGAGCTTCTTTCTTTGCTGAGTCTAAAGGATAAATGCCATTTGCATGAGCTAATGATAAAAACAAACTCATCACCAGGCTTAAAAAAATAGATTTCTTGCGAAACACGCTGAAGCGAGTTATTGTCATGACTCCTGCTCCAATTTTTTCATCAAGGGTAAAATATCTTGAGTCCAGGCTTCTTGGTTCATAATGCCTACATGTCTGTAGCGTATAATCCCTTTCTTATCAATAACAAAGGTCTCTGGAGCTCCATAAACCCCCAAGTCAATGGCAGCCTTCCCTTCTCTATCCTGAACAATTACTTTATAAGGATTACCCCATTGTGCTAACCATTGCAACGCATCATCCGCTTTATCCTTATAATTTAAACCATAAATTGACACCCCTTCCCGCGCTAATTGCATCATAAAAACCTGCTCATCAACACAAGCCGTGCACCAACTCGCCCATACATTAAGTAATACCACCTGATTACGTAATTGACTTGAACTAAAAGTAGAATTAGGTTCTTGCAATTGCGGCAAAGTAAAAACTGGCAATGCTTTGCCTAATTGTACTGAAGGTAAGTGACGAGGATCTAAAGACAATCCTCGCCAAAGAAAAATACTTAGAAGTAAAAAAAGAACTATAGGTATTATCTTCCATCCAATTGTTCTCATGCATTAAGCTCCTGAGCAGCACTAACAGCAACTTTTCTTTTTTGGTAATAACGTCTGTCAGTTAAAGCAAAAAAACCACCGGCCAAAATAAGAAAACCGCCAGCCCAAATCCAACGGACAAAAGGCTTATAGTAAAGGCGTACAGACCAGGAGTTATCCTCTAAAGGCTCGCCCAACGCCACATAAATATCACGAAATGGAGTAACATCTATTGCTGATTCGGTCATTGCCATTTGCCCAATGGTATAAAGTCTTTTTTCAGGATAAATCAGCTTGCTCTTACCCTGATGACTTATTTTAAATTGAGTCCTCGTTCCTTGGTAATTTGGGCCATTTAACGGCTCTTGACTGATAAATTCAATAGTGTATCCTGCCAAATCTACTTTGTTTCCAGCCGCCAGTTTAACATCATCTTGTATGCCATAGGCTGTGGATACAGCAATACCAATAACTGTCGCCGCAACGCCACAATGGGCTAAAACCATACCCCAATAAGCCTGTCCAATATCAGTTACTCCTCTATCCTTAATCCTCTTATAAACAGCCTGGGCAGTGCTTAAGAACACCCATGTAGCAAGCATCAAACCAATAAAAGCGGAATAATCGAATTCTTTCGTAGTGGTGAATAATAAAACAATAGGTAAGAAAATACTTAATAAAGCAATACCACTAAGTTTCTTAAATACAGCAGACAAACTATCCTTACTCCACTTTAAATGAACCCCTACTCCCATCAAAAATAACATAGGTATCATTAAAGGTACGAACACTGCATTAAAATAAGGAGCTCCTACTGATAGTTTTCCTAGCCCTAATCCCTCAACTAATAGAGGATACACGGTCCCCATTAAGACAGTCAGCATGATGACTACTAAAAAAACATTATTTAATAATAAAGCGCTCTCGCGAGAAAAAGGACTGGGATTACTGTCTGCTTGTAACGTTTGTGCTCTAAATAGAAATAAAACTAAGGAACCACCAATAACAGCTAATAAGAACCCCAAGATATATAAACCACGCTGTGGATCAACTGCAAATGCATGAACTGAAGTTAAGACCCCTGATCTCACTAAAAAAGTTCCAATCAGACTCAAAGAAAAAGCAGCAATGGCAAGCAACATAGTCCAGGCTTTAAACTGCCGCCGTTGCTCTGTAACAGCTAAGGAGTGAAGTAATGCAGTGCCTACTAACCAAGGCATGAAGGATGCATTTTCGACGGGATCCCAAAACCACCAGCCCCCCCAGCCTAACTCCCTGTAGGCCCACCAACTTCCTAGCGTAATCCCTGTAGTTAAACAGCACCAAGCAGCTAAAGTCCAAGGTCTAGTCCACTTAGACCAGCTTGATTCGACTTTTCCGGCCCACAAAGCAGCAATAG
>DAIAOV010000132.1 GCA_027437055.1 Legionella sp.
TACACATGATGCTCCAGTGATTCAGCCTGTATGGGACTTGTATGCTGCTACCATTAAACGATTAGGTAACATTTCCACTATGGTAGAGCGAGACGACAACATGCCTGCTTTGGCAGAACTTTTAGGGGAAGTTCATCGTGCAAAACAGATAACCCAACAATTATTGAATGAAGAGGTGTTTGCATGAATGAGTTGGCTCAGCTGCAACAGCAATTTCAACAGTTTATTTTATCGAGCCAAGCAGAGATTAAAAAATCAATAGTTCAGACTGAAACCGTTTCTGTTGATATGCGGTTGGCAATTTATAAGGATGCTTATAAATTGCGATTGATAGAATGTTTAACTGTATCTTTTCCAGCGGTGCATTCCTATTTGGGTACAGAGGCATTTTCGGAAGTATGTGGAAGTTATATAGAAGCTTATCCTTCTACTTATCGCTCTATTCGCTGGTTTGGGGATAGATTGGCTGAATTTTTGTACAGTTATTATGATAAAAAATATTCTTTCCTTGCCGAATTAGCCGATTTTGAATGGAAAATGACTCTAGCTTTTGATGCACCAGATAAACCGGTAGTGGAGGTTGCTGATATGGCTACTGTCCCTGCTGAGTCATGGGAAGGTATGAAATTCACTTTTCATCCATCGATACAGCGTTTGAACTATTTTTGGAATGCGATTCCGTTATGGCAGGCCTTAGTTAAAGATGAAGACTTACCCGAATTGCATCAGGCAACTAAAACTACTTCATGGGTTTTGTGGCGTGCCCCTGATTACATTAATCAATTTTGTAGTTTATCAGAGCAGGAAGCCTGGGCTTTAGATACTTTAATTAATGGTTTGCCTTTTGGCCATCTTTGTGAAGGATTATGCCAGTGGATGCCCGCAGAGGAAGTAGGGATGCATGCTGCTTCTTATTTGAAAAATTGGATTCAAAGCGGCATGGTGTCGGAGCTGCATGTTTAGAATAAAAGGAAGCATTCAGGAACATTCTCCCTCTCCAATTAAAAGTGATTGTAGGTTGGGTCTTTGGCTCAACAGGAATGTTGTTGTCGGGCGAGGGGCCTGATCTACATCATAAATGGACCTCATTAATAACATACAAGGACAGTTTATGTTGACTCCAAGAGACGTTAAAACAATAGAAGATGCGAAGCGTATTGTGGAAGAGCGGCAACTTACTCACGTTAAAGTGGGTATTTTTGATGTAGATGGAGTCATGCTCGGCAAGTACATGAGTCGTAATAAATTTTTTTCTGCCCTAGACCATGGTTTTGCTTTTTGTGATGTAATTTTGGGTTGGGATTCCAAAGATAAATTGTACGATAATGTTCAGTATACCGGTTGGCATACAGGATATCCTGATGCCAGTATCCGCATTATCCCTTCTAGTTGCCGAGATATAGTCTTTGAAGACAATCAATTATTATTTATAGCGGAGTTTTCTGGCAGTGCTGAAACCATTTGTCCGCGCTCTGTGTTAAAACGTGTTCTTAATAAAGCCTATTCTATGGGGTATGAAGCGTATGCAGCACTAGAATATGAATTTTTTATTTTTGATGAAACACCTGACAGTGTTCGTGCTAAAGGATTTCGCAATTTAAAACCAATGACACCAGACAATTTTGGCTATTCAATTATTCGCAATACCGTTCATGCGGAACTTTATCATCAGATTCTCCATATGGGAGAACAGATGGATTTTCCTATAGAAGGGTTGCATACTGAAACTGGTCCTGGTGTTATCGAAGCTGCGATTACAGTAGATTCAGCTGAAGCAGCTGGTGACAAAGCCGCGCTGTTTAAAACATTTATGAAGGTGCTTGCCCAACGAAATAATAAGATGGCTACCTTTATGGCTAAATGGTCACCAAATTATCCGGGACAAAGCGGGCATATGCATATTTCTTTAAGACATAAAGAAAATGGTTATTCGGCATTCTATGATGCTGACAGCCCTCATAATATGAGTAAAATTCAACACCATTTTCTTGCAGGCCAGCAAAAATTAATGCCCGAATTTTTAGCGATGTTGTCTCCAACGGTGAACAGTTATTCTCGTTTAGTTCCGGGTTATTGGGCTCCCACTGATGCCACTTGGGGGGTAGAGAATAGAACAACGGCTTTACGCCTTATTCCCGGTAGTGAGAAATCGCAGCGTATCGAATACAGGCTTGGCTCCGCGGATGCTAATCCTTATCTAGCCTTAGCTGCAGCAATAGGTTCTGGTTTATATGGAATTGAACATGAATTAGAGCCTGATGCAGAAATAAAAGGTAACTCTTATGAACAAGCTCATAGTCCCGAGTTAAAGTTACCTCAAACTTTATGGGACGCGGCACAAAATTTAAAATCTTCGCGTGCAGCACATTCCTTATTTGGGCAAGAGTTTGTAGCACATTTTGCTGCATCTCGTGAGTGGGAAGAAAGAGAGTTTAGGAAACATATTACAGATTGGGAGTTAGATCGTTATTTTGAAATTATTTAACTAAATTTTTATGTCTCAGATCTTTAAGATACGTGCAAAGACTTCGAGACGGTGTTTTGCACCTCCTCGGGATGACAGAAAACAGATGGATACAATATGACTCAAACATTAAAAACCTATTCACCAATAGATAATTCTCTTTATGTTGAGCGTCCTTATGCCAGTGAACAACAGGTAACTGAAGCGTTGAGTGCAGCACAGGCGGCGCAAAAATTATGGCGTTTATCTTCTTTTGCGGAACGAGAGGAATATTGCACTGCAGCTGTTAATGCTATTGTAGCCAATAAAGAGGCTATAGCAGAGGAAATCTGTTGGCAAATGGGAAGGCCTATTCGTTATGCGCAGGGCGAAATCCGAGGATTTGAGGAGCGAGCGAGGTATATGATTGCTGAGGCTAAATCAGCTTTGGCTCCTATAGAGCTTCCAAAAAAGGAAGGTTTTATTCGCTATATTAAGCGAGAACCTTTGGGGATTACTTTAGTGATCGCTCCGTGGAATTATCCATTTCTTACCGCTGTTAATGCCATTATCCCTGCAATCATGGCTGGCAATGCCGTATTGCTGAAGCATTCAGCTCAAACCCCACTCGTTGCAGAACGTTTTGATCAAGCATTTAAACAGGCCTGTTTGCCCGAAGGTGTTTTTCAGTATTTACATTTGACTCATGCTACTACAGAACAACTGCTCCGCTCTCCTGCGATTGACTCAATTGCTTTTACTGGTTCAGTTGCTGGTGGTCAATTAGTAGAGCTGGCAACTGCAGGGCGATTTGTACATGTCGGTTTGGAATTAGGTGGCAAAGATCCGGCTTATATCAGAGCAGATGCTGATCTAGATTATGCTGTTGAAACAGTGATAGACGGTGCTTTTTTCAACTCAGGGCAGTCGTGTTGTGGCATAGAGCGAATTTATGTTCATGAATCCGTTTATGACGAATTCGTTAGAAAGGCAGTGACGTTAGTGAACGCTTATAAATTAGGCCGCTCCGATGATCCTGAGACTACCTTGGGGCCTTTGGTTCGTGCTTCTGCTGCAGATTTTGTGCGAGAACAAATAAAAGAAGCTTTAGAACAAGGAGCTGTAGCACATATTAATAATCAGAATTTTGCAATGGATGTCCCGGGCACCCCTTATCTAGCGCCTCAGATTTTGACTCAAGTAAATCATCAAATGCGCATTATGACAGAAGAAACTTTTGGACCTGTTGTTGGCATTATGCCGGTAAATGACGATGAAGAGGCGATTCGTCTCATGAATGACAGCATTTATGGCTTGACCGCTGCAGTATTTACCCAAGACATAGATACAGGCATTGCTATTGGTGAGCAATTACAAACAGGCACTTTTTTTATTAATCGTTGTGATTATTTAGATCCGGCTTTAGCGTGGACCGGAGTAAAAAACTCAGGTCGAGGATGTACTTTATCCTCAATAGGGTATGAGACGCTCACGCGTCCTAAGTCTTTTCACGTAAAAATAAATAATCCCAATTAACATCAATAGACCTCTTGCATCACCTGTATATTTTGTTTTAGTGCAAGGCGTAAGCGTTTCGAGGAGCGGAGTTTACATAAAGTAAATGAGCACCGGAGAAACGCTTACAACGCCGCAATAAGGCAATAGATGCAGGTGATGCAAGAGGTCTAATATTTGAAAAGGAATATAGAATGAAACAATCCTTAGTTGCTAATTGGAATTATCCTACTCGAATTCGAGTAGGTGCTGGTCGAGCAAGTGAGTTGGCCTCAGCTTGTGTTGAGCTAGGAATGAAGACACCTCTATTAGTTACTGATCCAGGTTTAGCTGGCTCATTGTTAGTAGGTAAGGCCGTGCAGCAATGTCAGGCAGCGGATCTCAGGATAGGGGTTTTTAGTGGTATTAAAGCTAATCCTACGGGTGAGAACGTAATTGATGGAGTTGATGCTTATCGTGGTGGGTTACATGATGGAGTCATTGCTCTTGGTGGTGGCTCTAGCTTAGATGCTGCTAAAGCAATTGCGTTAATGGTAGGGCAAGAGCGTCCCCTCTGGGATTTTGAAGATGTTGGTGATCATTGGAAAAGGGTGAATGTTGCCACTATGGCGCCCGTGATTGCGCTCCCTACAACAGCAGGAACTGGCTCGGAAGTAGGTCGAGCATCAGTGATTACCGATACAGCACAACAAATAAAAAAAATTATCTTTCATCCTAGCATGATGCCCTCGTTAGTCATCCTAGACCCTGAGTTAACTGTGGGATTACCGCCCTCTTTAACTGCTGCTACGGGGATGGATGCATTATCTCACTGTTTAGAAGCCTATTGTGCTACTTCATATCATCCAATGGCTGAAAGTATTGCTCTTGAAGGCATTCGACTGATAAAAGAAAATTTAATACCGGCCTATAGAAATGGGGCTGATTTGGACGCTCGGACACAGATGTTAGTCGCTTCAGCCATGGGAGCTACAGCATTCCAACGGGGGTTAGGAGCCATGCATGCTCTTGCTCACCCATTAGGCGCTTTATATGATGCTCATCATGGCCGATTGAATGCTATTTTAATGCCTTATGTAGTAACAGCAAATCATTCTGTTATTAAAGAAAAAATAGAGCGTCTAAACGCTTATTTATTTTTAGATAATGGATTTGATGGATTTATGGATTGGATATTACAGTTACGCATGGAATTGGCAATTGAACATTCCTTAGCTCAATTAGGCATCGATGATACGCATATTGAACGTCTTGCCCAGATGGCAACTGAGGATGCGGCTGCTGGCTCTAATCCCATATTATTTACGCAAAAGGAATATAAAAGTATTCTTAAAGCAGCTTTGGAGGGACATTAGTGAATCTTGGAATTTTAAAATGTGATAGTGTCAGTGATATTTTTGTGGCCGAACATGGTCAATATCCGGAAATGTTTGCTTCGCTTTTAAGCCCCGTCGATCCCAGCCTCCAATTTACTATTTTTGACGCGGAACATGGAGAGTTGCCTTCTCATGTGGATGCCGCTGATGCTTATCTTATCACTGGGAGTCGTCACGGAGTGAATGATGAATATCCTTGGATAGCTCAATTGGAACATTTTGTTCGCTCTTTATACGCGGCTCAAAAAAAGGTGATAGGGATCTGTTTTGGACATCAATTAATCGCAAAAGCATTAGGTGGGAAGGTAATTAAATCCCCTAAGGGCTGGGGAGTTGGAATGTCGCAAAATACGGTCATTCAGGTAAAAGACTGGATGCTTCCCCTGCAGACTTCTTTTAATGTATTAGTGAGTCATCAAGATCAGGTGGTGGAGTTACCTAAAGAGGCAGAAGTAGTAGCACAAAATGATTTGTGTCCTTTTTATATGCTGCAAGTGGGGAACTACTTTTTTACTATTCAAGGTCATCCAGAATTCACTAAAGCCTATTCCCGAGCTTTAATGGTATCAAGAGAAGATAGACTCAATGAAATTGAGTTTGCACAAGGAATGAACTCTCTAGAATTGCATGAAGATGCTGATTTAATTGCCCATTGGATTATCAATTTTTTAAATGAGCGTTAATCCAGTTATCATTGCTTGCTATATTGTCTTATAGGATAATGCCTGATCAATTACAGATGAAGCATTAGGCATCAGTCGCATGGGAGAGGTCATGACTAACATGATAGTTAAAGCATCTAGGGAGGGTGAGGATATCCATTGCAGGACTGTTGATAATCCAGTAGAAAGTGATAGTGCCTTTTATGCATTTTTAATGGCCCTAATTGACATTATTAAAGAAGAAAATGCATATAAAAAGATACAGATGTTCAATCAATGGATTGCATTAGATCCTTCAATTGCAGAATATTTTGAAGCAATTTGCTCCTTTGACTTCAACAGACCTAATAATAAATTATTACATCGATTACAACGCTCATTAAGGAAAATAACTCATTATAATCAGCTCGATGAGTTGAAAAGAGTGTGCTCGGATCCTGAGAATTATACTGATCCGGAAAATCTATATAAGGTCATAGTGAGCAATAGTACTTATATTAAATTTTCTGAGTTCTATTACAATCCAGAGACCGATGCACGTTTTAATGAACTTGCCGACTCAGATCAAATGTTTAATGCAATTTTGACCATTGATAGAAACCAGGTTCAAAAGAGTTTCGAGCATTTGACCCTTGTCCCTATATTTTTATCATTAATTTATGGGGAAAATGTTAGCCCTAAATCTATAACTCCTGATAGACTTCCAATGAGTGGAGCACCCATAATTGAGGCAATGGAGGGAATGACTCAAGATGCTTTTTGGGGAACATATCTTAACTTAGATTATTTAGCTAGAGCGTTTGGCGTCAACTTTCATCCTTTAGAAAATTTAAAACCTCTTCAAGAGTTCAAAGATATTAAAGGACGCCATACTGTTACTATTAATCATAAAAATAATGTTTATCGGACTACTGAGGTGACCTATGCATTGAGTAGTTTGAAAACATCTGATGGATTAACTGCTGAAAAGAAAGAGGCAGGAGATGCTCCTTTACCATCGCCTGAAGAGGCTCAAGAACAATTACCTGCCAATGAAACGAAAGATTTCGATCTTTTGGAGAGAGGTAAATTAGCCAAGATATACAAATTATCCCCCGGGAAAAATAATAACAAAGCGCTTAGAGAGAGCTGGCATACAAAGAAAGTCACCTGTTCTTTAACTGCAGAGCAGTTAGAAGCAGAGCGCTTAGCCGAAGAAATGGAGCAAGAAAAACTGGCGCAGACTGAAAAGTTATTAGAATTAGGGGGAAGTGAAACTGCTGAGAAAGCAGCAACTACATCTGAACATGAAAAACGACAAATAGATTTTTTAAGAGGAGTTGCTACAAAGGCAGTTATTTCTTATATTGATTACAGTAATAGCATTTGGTTTTCTCTATTTCATAGACATGGCCGCTCGGGGAGAATAAGAGCCCAAGAGTTTCTTACCCAGATTCTTATGATTGATGATCTGGATGAAGCGAAAGTTTTTTTAGTTTCTTTTCTATCCAATAATAATAACGGAAACACTTACCCTCATTCATTTAGAACTATGTTATTAAATGAGTTATTAAAAGATCCTAAACCGACGTTACAATATACCTCAGAACATTTTAATGAACTATTGGATGAATTATCTAATGTTTTAGGTGTTCATTTGGGATTGTTGGAGTATTTAATGTAATGGCGTTAACTTAAGGAGTTAACCCTATGTCACTTATTTGTAGCCTGGTTGCTTGCAACCAGGAATGAGGTGGCTCAATGTTTGTTCCCGGTTGCTAGAAACCGGGCTTGTATCTTTAAAAGGTAGGCAAAAAAGCTTAATCTCAAGGGCACTTGGGATGGGAGAAGAGATCTTGT
>DAIAOV010000133.1 GCA_027437055.1 Legionella sp.
AGCTATTAATATTTCCTTAATAGGAGCTAATCTATAATTCCTCATTTTACATAATCTGAGGATTCCTCCAATGCCAAAAACGCTTCATAGTAATGAAAGTTCAACTCTTGATATCACAAAACCGCTTGAAAAAAATGAAGTTCTTCTAGGACGAGTTGCAAGACTAATCCATAGAGAATTATTAATAGAATTGCAAAAGAATAAATTGAATAACATCAAGCCTGGTTCAACCGCAGTAATCGCTGTGGGGAATAGGCTTTTATTTGCAACAGAAAATCATATTGGGAATGAGATTATCCAAGGAATGAAAAGATCTTTAGCTATTAGATTGAGTTCTTACGCTACAAAAGATAAAGAGGACTTAAAAAGCTTCATTGAGGAACGAAAAGATAAACTCCGTGAACATATCGATTCATTCTCTCACCAGAAAGTCGAGAAAGAATTTTACAGTCGCTGGCAATATAAAAAACATTATGATGGTTCAACTTGTACAATCGATGATGTGTATAAATACTTTGAGCGAACAATAATTGGCATTCAAGATGACATTGATATTGCTGTTCTTGCATGCTGCCTTATTGAAAAAGAGGAATGGGTGCATGATCTCTTAGAACAAAAAAACATTGTTTACATTAAAAATATAAGCACACACGGTGAAAAGGTAAAAGGCCATAATTCACATCCTGAAATAACACTAGTTAGTCATATCAATAAATTTTACCCTCAATTTGGAGACCAATTACCCATATTAAAAAAGGATGACGAAGAGGTTCCTTACCTTTTTGTTGCAAGTGGTATTAAGTCTTGTAAAAAGTGCCATACTTTATTATCAGGATGTAGTGAGCCAAAATTTGATGGATTTAACGGGGCTTATCATACAAGCAAATCGCCTAACTTTGTAGTCTTTCTTTACGACCATTATGATTCGAGCTACCCTAGATATTGGATTCCCACTTCATTCCAACATCTCCTGAATAAATCGTCTGCGAAGCTGCATGAGATTCTTGATGAAACGTCCATACCTTCAAGAGCACGTGAGAGTGAAGATCGCATCGCTTTTTTTCTAGATCGCATCATACAAGAGGATTATTTGACGACTGAACTACAATGCGAACAAACATTATCATCTCCAGAACTTTTGTTAGAAGTAGAGCACTTGGATGTACCCTATAGCTCCCCCCCTGAACTTAAGGACCAACCTTCAAAACCTTCTATAAAAGATCAGCATGAAGCCCCAATTCAGTTTTGGGCAAAACTAAAGTCTATAACCCCATCATCTAATACAACCATAGACAGCACTCAAGGCAATAATAATGGGGTTAAAGGCAGGCTGGAGGAGCCATTAAACACTCCTGCAACAAAATCTAGCCTCGACTCATTGCCCACAACAAGACAAACAAAGACTCAGCCTATAAAAAGTCAACAACAAACCTCAATTCAATTTTGGGCACAATTGAAACACAGTTACCCTGCATCTAATTTAAATAGTTCAGAAACCTCTCCCAAGAACAAAGTTTAAAACTAAAGAAATTGTGACTTTATTCTCGGCGGAAAGTATACCCTCTCCGCCTTCGTTGTAAATAATCCTGAAAGCCCTGGATCAATATAAGAAATTTACAGGATATAGGCAACTAGGATGCAAATTGAGTGATTACTGAAGCACGGCTTTCGGTGTTAATTCTTCCCCCCGGTTCAAGGTTCGGGGTCTATTAAAAAATGAGCTAACAGATCCCCACCAAGATTGTTGGCGTGGAACTACATCCAAGACCTCATCATCAACATCAACAATTTCTGCTGCTGGATAGATCCTCTCTTGTACTGCCTGGAAACTTGAAAACACACTTTTTAAGACCAGCGGCAGTACTATTAACATCAACATCATGGTTGTCAGATTGGTTGACTCCCCAAAGAAGGAATAATTCACTAGCGATTCAATCAGACCAACCATCATCGCAATCCCCATAGATTGAGTAATAAGACTAGAGGCACTGATATTCTGATTATCCATCGGCAACTCAGTGCTTTGCATAATTTCGTAGAATGCAATCCATAACCAGGTTAAATCAAAACCCACGCTAAACCAATGCTGTTGATACATTTCTTTCACGGCTTCGCGCCCCAAAATACTTGGCGCCAGCTCAAAACTCATCTTACTACTTTTCAGAGCCAAAGCCAGGGTTGCTTTTTCTTGAGAATTCGCCAGCTCCGCAAAAAGCTGTATGAACTTACTGCGCGGATGTGCAATATCAAATAACTCATAAAATGAGTCATGCGAGCCTAAAAGCCGACCTAATTGCACATCTATGAGATCAGATAAAGCCCCAACTCCCGCGGCCAAAGAACCATCATCAGCACAATGGGCAATCACCGTATGTGCTTCTTTCATCATCAGCACATCATTACTGCCATCGCCATTAGCCACAATAAAAAACTGATTATCTTTCAAAAAACGCGCTAAAACTCCTTTTCCTTCGGTGCTCATTTCCGCAAAGATGACTACCGGGCGCGATGACCTCGCTCGTGACAACAATTTTTTCAATGCGGCCAACACCGCGGAATTAATACCAGAAAAAATGACCGTGCTCTCTGCAGGTATATTCTCCTCATCTAAATGAGAGCTATCCATATTATCCATTTGTTCAGCACGTAAGCTAATAATTTGATGCGCATAGTCAGGACATAAAACACGGGCAATATTTTCTGCAGCCTTGGTCGTATCACCCGTAGCAACGAATACAGGAACTTGAATGCTACGGCATTGGCTAATGAACTTGTCTGCACCTTTTTTAATAGGGTTATCAATAATAAAAGTACCCAAGTGCTTCAAATGCTGCAACAACTCCGGGTTGTTCCTAAGAAAAGATTCGATCTCTTTTTTGTTATCTTGCTCAAAGTATTCCTGTAGTTGAGTAAATTGTTTTTTTGTAAGCTCCGTTCGCGCAATACACCAGTCCCGCGATAAGACTCCGGTGCGCATTTGCATGGTGTAATAATCATCAAATAAAGGTGTATTATTAAAAGTAGGGGCTTTAGGAATACCACAAAACGCTAAATAATGACGCTCTTTATCATGTACGAGTGTGAGGCGTCCGCCAAAATTACGGAACAGCCCCAAATGAAATGTTTCTATTTCTTTTTCGCTCTCCTGTAGCGAAATGTGTTTTCTAAAATGATTATTTCCTAGCACGGTAACCTGCAAATGAGACTGCTGATTCATTAACGAATTAAGTAATTGCAAGATAGCATGCTCTTCCGGTTCCATCTCCTTGGTATTATTGGTATATACCAGGCAAAAAGTCTCAAAAACTTCATATAATTGCATGCCACTAGGTAAAAGACCGCTTTCTTTTTCTTTCAACAGATGTTGTATATCAGCAGGCATTGTTGCAGTCCATAAACCTAATACATCCATACCATTGGTGGTTAAGGTACCAGTTTTATCAGAAATAATAGCAACACCTTGAGAAAAGCGATCCCGATAATAACCACTTAGTGCATGGCATAAATCAACAATCCGCAATGCATCGATCGTTTCAAAAGGCTTATCCCCCAGATTTTTATTAAGCTTTCTCCGTAATTCACCATTAACCATATCTCGTAAAAAATTTTCTGAAAAAGGAATCATCGCCTGGCATAGGTTGAACGAATATCTTGATATTTCTGTGGGTAATAAACGTATATTCCGTTGTGTACCAACGGCCAAGACTGTTGATGCCAAAAGAGAATGGAATACACTCTTGCGCTTACGTTCAGCAATAATTTGATTAATTACCGCTTCTTTCCTAATGTCATTATTTGATAAAAACTCTTCTGCGCGCTTGATTTGAATAAAAAAATTATCTGCACCAAATAAATTTAATTTATCATCAACCATAACCCCCGGTTGTTTTCCATCGCGAACCAAATGTAAATTAACCGTTTTGTAAGGGCTAGCCCATCCCACTTTAGAATAGTGCTCTATCCATACATCCTCTCCATTTTGGGCTTTAAGATTGACACTAAATTTTTGTTGCTCAAATTCCTCAATAAATTGCCCTTGCATATTCCGCTTTAAAGCAATTAGTTCCCCCGAAATAGCAATGGAAGATAAATCAACAGCCTCATTACAAATGACCAAATCCCCTGTTCTTAATTGATATCCAGCTATTGTCACAAAATGAGCCCCGCCAGGAGTAAATTTTAAAACCTGATATTTTTTATGATTGCATGCATAATCACGCTGAATTTTTGCTTGCTGAACCCGCGACTCTCTAATTACTGCTGGAGTTAAATCCGCCAGTAGTGCCGGAAGATTGCGGAACTGCTTCATCGGCTGCTGCGAATAAAGAATATTGTCCGCAATGAGGCCTAGCTGAAATAACCGGGGTATGGCCATCAGTTCACGCGCCATGATATGGCCTAATTGAAAATAAAAATTAGCAACCGGTGTTAATCCACTAGAAATCGTTGCCGTATCAGAACGTTGAGCACCTCTATTATGTTGCCATTTTAACAAGTGTTTCTGTAACTTTTGAGTTAAATAAGAAATACCTGAAGGCACAAATAAAGCACTCGCTCCGATACTGGCAATTAATGAGTAATCATCAGAAAATCGTTCATCTGTCAGCCGTTGTGTGCCGGTGAATACCGAACTAAACATGTAAGTGATGGCAACGACTTCACTGGCAACTGCGGTGGAAAATGCGGCTGTGGATTCAAACCGTTTATCGGTAATACGATGTAATGCACTACAACTTAAGATAGCAGCCCCTATGACAAACTTATAAACATAGTCATACTCATCGCTATCAGTCTGATATTGACTCATCCCACGGGTTAAAAACTCACCAGCAACCAAGGCAATACCTGAAGTAACAACGGGCCATACATAACGTTTGAAGCTACTCCAATCAACAGACTCCATAGAAAAGGCAAGAGTAATCGCCTTATAAAGTTCCTGAGTTTGGGAAAAAATAAAATGGCCTATATTTTCAAGAGTACTGCTAATGTAATAACTGCGATCAGGTTCTTCGTTTTGGATTAGCCCTACAGATAACGCTCTGCTGGGTTGTGTCTTCCTTTTTTGGTTCTGCTGCTTTTTATTGTATTTTGCTAACATGTTATACATCCATTTATGTCAATTTAATTAGCCCAAAAACCAGTGCCACATCATCATGATGAAAATAAAGTATGTATTTTGGCTATTATTGTGTCAACAGTAATTTATGAACAATTTGGACAATCTCTATCGTATAAAGCCGAGGATGTTGATCCTCTGCATACCTTAAGGCATGGATGATTACCAGGTTAGCCGACATAGAAACTGCAAAAAAAGCACTTTACTACTTCGCACCAAAGAATATTTATCCTTATCTTTAGATTAGTTGTACAGTAAAAGTGTTGCCTGGGTGCTGCACTAGCACCGTACTTAGGCAACAGACTCAACTGCTTTTTCTAACTTAAAGGAATTGTAACTCTCGTCGGATATTGGAACGCTGAGCCATTGCTCCTGTCGATCGATGCACCTATCATACCGCCAAGCGCTATATTTCCATAAGCGGTATTGTTTAAGGTAGCTTTAATCTTAGAAACTCCTTTTTTATATCCTTTCTTGTTAGAGACTATAATTAAATCTTTTTCACTTTTTTGAATGACAATATAAGATGGAGTGCTTTCAATCCGCCATTTGCCCTTATCATTTTCTAAATGGCATTCTGCCCCTTCAACAGGCGATGTAGAGATAGAGATGGTTTGATGTCCGCCACTAAGAACGGTTGCATAAATAGTACCACATGCGGTTTCCTGCATCGACCCAATCGTACGCCTACGTCCCGCGACTAGTTCGGCGTTGTTGCAGAATCCATAAAAACCACATCAGGGCTGGATCCTGCGGACAAGCCGCAGAATGTAGAGAGGACGAAATGCGATCCAAATGTTTTTTCTCTAGCATATCAGATAAAAACAAATGTAAAAGGTATGTAAAACCAGAGTTGAATCCGCCTGTCAATATTGATGCTAAAAAACGACTGTCCTACTATTGCCTAATCGTATAGAATTTCTAATGTGCAGTTATAGAGAATCTAACCGGTGCCTTCAATATGGATAAACGTAAAATACAAACCACTGTTGTCATTGCTGCCGCTGTAGCAGCAGCTTACGCAGCCTTTCATTCTAATACAAACTGGTTATCACCCCAGGGAGAAAAAAATCCTCGTGAGCGATGTTATGCTATCGTCAGTGCTGGGCAAAATGATTGTGCAACTGCAACTCATTCCTGTGCTTTTCAGGCAAAGCGTGCACGTGATCCTGAGGAATACATTATGCTCCCTAAAGGATTATGCGGACGTATAGAGGGAGGAAAAAGTGTCTAACACTTTAGAATTACCCCAGAGAATTAAAAAAGAGATTATTGCGCAACAGTATAAAAGCGAATTTGTGGTTGCTGGCGTACAATTAGGTGTCGTCTTTTTGCTAATAATTCTTAATTTTCTTACACCTGTCGGCTTTTCACCTAGTGCGCCCATTCATTCTGCATCCTTAGGCTTAAGTCTGTTCACAATCATCATTTTATTTCGTTTGTGGTTTGTTTATACCGAACAATTAAAATCCTGGATACTAGGATTACTTGTAATAGTTGAAATGAGTTTACTTTTATTTATCATTTGGACCTATCACTTACAATATGAGACATCGGAACTAATTAATCTCAAAAATCCACTGATTCATTTTATTTATATTTTAATTTGCTTACGTGCCTTACGTTTTGAACCAAAGTGGGTTTTATTATCCGGCTTTACTGCAATTATTGGATGGGGATTGATCGTATGGAAAAGTATTTCTAATCAACGACTTGACAATATTACCTGGGATTATATTACCTATGCCTCTACTCCAAGAATATATTTTGGAGCCGTTTTTGACGAGCTTTTATCAATTTTTCTAACAACAATAATTATTGCTTTTGTCCTGGAACGGGCAAGAAAAATACTGTTTCAAGCCGTGAAGCAGACGAGTACCGTAAAGGATTTATCACGTTTTTTTGATGCCGGAGTTGTTGAGAAGATAACTGGATCAGATACGGAATTATATGCAGGATATGGTGAAATAAGAAATGCGGCTATCATGTTTATTGATTTGCGCGGTTTTAGTGCAATGTCAAAAAAATTACCCCCCAGTGCGTTGATTGATTTTCTTGAAGAATATCAATGTTTATTAATCCCCATAATTCAAAAAAATCAGGGAAATGTTGATAAATTTATAGGGGATGGCATTTTAGTTAGCTTTGGAGCTGTGGTTGTATCTGAGACTTATGCTGCAGATGCTTTAAGAGCTGTCAATGAAATATTAGCTGCCGTGGAACAGTGGAATCAGGAACATAAAAAACCTGGCCATAGTAAAATTGCAATCGGCATGGGCGTTGCTATCGGAGAGATCATATTTGGGATTATCGGAGTTCAAGATCGCCTGGAATATACTGTTATAGGAGATACTGTAAATCTAGCCGCAAAGTTAGAAAAACATAATAAAGTAAAAGGATCTAAGGTATTGACCACGGCAGAAACCTTAAATCTAGCTTTAAAGCAAGGCTATCATCAGGAAAGGCCAAAAAAAATCTACCAAGCCGCTCAAATCGAAGGTATACCTGTAGCGATTGATTTAATTGGCTTGGCTTAATTTGAGGTTCAATTACATATAAAAAACAAAAAAATAATCGTCTTATTTTTAACAAAAAGATGTTTATTATGACGTATAATGACCCCCGAAATTTAGACCACACAAAAAGAATTTTTTGAGAGATAATAGCCTCCATTGGAGGTTATAAAAT
>DAIAOV010000134.1 GCA_027437055.1 Legionella sp.
TATCATTTTTGGAGTTCTTAAAAGCAAGCAACCTTTTAATGAAAATTTTGCTTGCCTTTAAAGACAGTATCTACATGGGCTTAAGTTGACGTGATTAACCACTCATATAAGAATGTAGGGAAATATCAGTGTTATTAAGTTGTGCTAATTGCATCGCTGCGTCTATTTGAGCTCTATTTCTAGTGTTCATAAACAGTGTAGGCGAATATTCACTAGGTGAATAAACCCTTTTCACCCCTGTATCCGTTGTATCGTATTGAGCTCTATTAAGATTAGCAGCAGGTACGAAAGACCTTCCACGGGTAAAAGCTGGTTTCTCCGAACAGTGTAGCTTGTATACTTGACTACTTTGGGCATCTTTTATGAACATCTCTGTCTCTCCTTAGACTATCTATCCTTGATTAAATATGGTTCCCTCATGCAACACTAATACCTTATCCATACGTTTGGCAATTTGCAAATCATGCGTGACTATTACCAAAGCAGTATTCATTTTTTTGTTCAACTCAAGCATGAGATCAAACACTTTTCCTGCTGTAGTTTGATCTAAGTTTCCCGTAGGCTCATCTGCTAAGACACAGTGTGGTTGGCGAACTAAAGCTCGTGCTATAGCCACTCTTTGTCGCTCTCCCCCAGAAAGTTGGGATGGCTTATGAACTAATCTGTGTTTCAAACCGACTTGCTCCAACATATCCCTGGCTTGTTGTTCGGCTTTTTTGACATCCATATTCGATAACATTAAAGGAATAGTTACATTTTCAAGCGCAGTAAATTCCGGCAACAAATGATGAAATTGATAGATAAACCCAAGGTGCTGATTACGTAATCGACAACGTTGCTTTTCATTAACTTTTTGCCAATTTACTTCATTAATAAAAACCTCGCCATTTGTTGGTCTATCTAAGCCTCCAAGTAGGTGCAATAAAGTACTTTTCCCAGAACCTGAGGGGCCAATAATGGCAACTCTATCGCCTCTGGCTATGGATATATCTATACCTTTCAGTACATGTACTTCAGCAGCACCATCATTATAGGATTTAGAGAGTTGCTGACTGCTTAAAATAATATTATTCATAATGCAAAGCCTCCGCAATGACTGTTTTTGAGGCACGCCATGCCGGATAAATTGTTGCAGCAAAGCTCATTAATAAGGCTGCTACACATACATGCCAAAGATCACTAAATAGAATTTCTGAAGGTAAATAATCAACAAAATAAATACTAGAAGATAAAACTTTTATATGAAAGAAGGATTGTAAACCATTCACAATGGCAGTGGCATTTTGAGCTAGGATTAAACCACCAATTAGACCTAAAAGAGTACCCACTATTCCTACCATCATCCCCTGAACTATAAATACCCATAGAATAGTTGATGGAGTTGCTCCTATTGTTCTCAAAATGGCAATCTCAGCCTGCTTATCATTCACGACCATTACTAAAGAAGATACTAAATTAAAAGCTGCTACAGCAATAATTAATAATAGAATCATGAACATCATGGTTTTTTCCATTTTAACCGCCTGAAAAAAAGCACCAAATTGTTGTGTCCAATTGCCTACTTGATATTCTTCTCCTAAAAGATGCGATAAACGATCCGTTAATTCAGGAGCTTGATAAACATTATTGATTTTCATTTTAATACCACTGACATCATTGCCCATTTGTAGCAATTTTTGCGCATCTTCCATATTAATGAAGGCCAGTTTGGTATCAAAATTAAATCCTGTTCCTGCGGAAAAAACACCAACTATAGTGAATCGTTTGAAGCGAGGAATCATTCCTGCAGGAGTTACTGTTGCCTGAGGAATCATCACTGTTACTTTATCTCCAATCATCAGCCCCATACTATCAGCTAATCCTTTACCTAAAATCATGCCAAAATGATTGAGATTCTTCATACTCCCAGCAAGTAACTTATCTTCCAAATGAGTTACACCTTGCTCTTGCTCTGGTGAAATACCAGTCAAGACTATGGGTAAGACTTGGCCATCATGGGTTAACAGCCCCTGCCCGCCAACATAAGGTGCAATGGCTTTAATTTCTGGAATGGATTGGATTTTCTTAACTAAACTGGGCCAATCACTTAATTTTTCATTCGGTCCAGTAATAGTAATTTCAGGTGCCATTCCAAAGAAACGTCTATGAATTTCCTTGTCAAAACCATTCATTACCGATAAGACGGTAACTAAAACCATTACTCCTAAACCAATACCAAGCATGGAGCTAAGAGAAATGAAAGAGACAAAATGATTTTTCTTTCTGGAACGCGTATAACGCAAACCGATGAAAAGGGCCAATGGTTTATACATAATTGTTTTAATTTTAGTTAAAACCTTATTGTAGAGAAAAACCAAGCCATGGGATATAGTCTATGGACTTATTATTATTTCATCATCAGATAGCCCACATAGATATCCACAGATTCTGTGGATATCTATATCAGATCGCCAGAGTGAAATTGATTTTTTCTCGATTACATTAAAGAAACCAACTAATAAAACTTTATCTTATTTATTGTTTTTGTTATGGTATTTTTAAAATTTTTATTTAGTTAAACCTCATAAATCGTTACATCATTGAATTAACGAAGAGGAATCTTATAAAAGAACACACGATGTAGCTATCATCAAATAAACATAAGGATTTTAAGTAATGAAGAAGTTAATGATTTTAATACCTCTCATTGGTCTTTTAACCACTGCATGCACCCCCACATCAAAGCTTGATGTCATCGCAGATGATGCAGGTAATTTACACTACACCACACCCTATCAAGATGATAAACGAGGTGAAAAAGCGTTCCCTATGACTTGGGATGTTAAAGGAAAAAAATTATTTGTGTTTAATCCTAAAGCCGATGCCTGGGCTGCATATGATGCTCAAGGAAACCGGGTTATGACAGGTAGTGCTTCTGGTGGCATGGATTATTGTGATGATATAAAACAGCCCTGCCGAACAGTGACAGGAACCTACCACGTATTTAATAAGAAAGGACCTGATTGCAAGTCCAATGAATATCCTATCGCAAAAGATGGTAATGTAATTGGCGGAGCTAAAATGCCTTATTGCATGCATTTCCATGATGGCTATGCGATTCATGCAGCCTATGAAGTTCCTAAATACAATTCTAGTCATGGTTGTATCCGTGTTTTACCTGGAGCTGCAAAATGGTTAAATCAGAATTTTATTGATGTTGGAACAACAGTATTAGTACTGCCTTACGCTTAACCAACGTCGGTCGGGCCCTTGGCCCGACAAACATGGGTAATTATGCTTCCACTTATCACTAAATTAAATAATGCTCCACTTATCCAGGCAGCCCAAGCCTTAGAGCCTTCTGGTGTTTTAGCCCGTTCAACAAACAATCTAATTTATCTTGATATAGATGATGCCTACATCCATCAGTTATACCCCTTTTTAAATGAAGGGACGGCAAAAAAGCCAAATTATTTTGGCCAAGATCTTATTGGTGCTCATGTCAGCGTTATTTATCCTGAAGAAACTTTTATTTTTGATGAAAAGGATTTAGGTAAAAAATATCATTTTAAAATTAAAGAGTTAGTCATTGCCGAAATCAACTTAAAAAAATACTATGCACTCTTAGTTAATTGCTCCATGCTCTTAACATTAAGAGATAAATACGGACTACCTGACCAATTAAATTTTAAAGGTTATTGGATTGATTTGCATATTACTATTGGTGTTTCGTAATTGTTCAAGCAATAGCGTCAACTTAAGCTCTTTATAACGTAAGGTCGGGCCAAGGGCCCGACCTACCCCTTAAGTTGACGCTATTGTGTGAACGGCTACCAAATAATTATGGAAAAAGAAATTTTAAACGCGTAATAGTCCCTGCTGAGCTTCTTGAAAATGCTCCATATGATTAACTGAGTCTGTATTAAATTGAAAGAAAAAATGTTTCCCATTAGTTTGATAATAGTTAATGGTAGCGGCTAATAGATAAAATATACCCAATCCCGCAATTGCGGCAGTTAAATTACAGAATATTTTCTTATATCCTCTATGTTCTTCCAATATAGGCCGCGCTGCATCCATTGCCTTTGTACATTCAGCTTTGAAGTGTTCATAATTTTGCAGATTTTTATCGCTAATGTAGATATTTGCTTCATGATTCACTTTTTTATACAACGCATTTGCGGCATCTGCAGCATCCTTATAGGTTTGAGGATCAATAACGGCTTTCTGCGTCAATTGTTCTGCCTTCTGCTTTAGTTTCATTAAGTCATTATTAAAACGTTCCCAGGCAGCATCATTAGCTATTTTAAATGCTTTTAAAAACTCCCGTTTTTCCTCTTTAGTAAGAAAATGTTGATCAATCAGGGCAGACAGCACCTGAGATAGGTTTTCTTCAGTCATTTTAAAAGCAAATTTTAAATGATAATGATCAATATCCATATGAAAGGTATCATCATGATAAAACTCATGGTCACTATCAGTACGTGCTACAAGATTTTTTACTGGCACATTTCGATCAGCAAAAGAATAGAAATAAATATCTAATGGCTGACCATCTTTGGAATAGATGGTCATTATACTATGAGCAAGGCTGATGTTTACTTTACTTCCTAAAAATGTAAATGCTGACATAAGTAATCCCTAAAAAAATATTTTATTTCATGTTGCTTACGATTTCTTTAAACCGCACTCATACTTTAACTCGCTAGATACGCTAAAGCAGTTGTAGGAGGAGAAAAGAGCTCATCCGTAACCCTCAGCAAAGCAGCCATAGTGCGACGTGAATTACCCTTTTCAAGAGTGTCATGGAATTTCATCATGATATTTACTGCTTCAGAAACCAACTGCTGTTGTTGTGCCGAATCTAAAATCTCAGGGTGCTTTAATTGCTCTGCAACAACATTAATATCCTTGGCAAATTGATGAATAGTGGCACTATGCTTGCCTGTAAAGAACGAAAGAAAAGCGCGCTGATGTAATTCTTGATTACTGTCTATTACATGAGCCATAGCGATTAACTTTGCTGCGAGTACTTGTAAATCAGGCTCCTCAATCATAAGACTTACATTTTTATAAAACGGATGAGACGATTGATTTTGTTTTACTGCCTCGAACAATAAATTAGTTCTCAATACTTGCGCGTCACTTTCTTTAGAAATAAAAGGAAGTTTCAAATCAACAGATAGCTCATTAAAGGTACTAGCATCGCTAGAGGCCAATTTATTCACTAACTCATCAGAAGCACCTATATGGCTTATTATCTTACTGTAATCATCTGTTAAGAGAACTGAATAATTTTTAGTAAATTCATCTCGTGCATTTAATAGTTGCCTATCAGATAAGCGAGATAAATCCTCACTGGTTAATAACGGCATGATTTCACGTAGAAATGCGACATGGTTTCTACCACTAATATTTAACATTTCCATAATTAAGATTTTTTTTCCTGCCGGATTAAACTCATTGATTTTATAAGAGGTTTTATAGAGCTCATTATATTTAGCGAGAATTTTATTTACATTTTCTACAGACAGCCCGAGATGTAACTCTCTAAAATCTCTTTGTAACACGTCCTGAATAATCTCTTCGCTAGTGGAAAAGTCTAGTCCTTCCTGAGCAATATTCTTTTTGAAATCTCTTATATGTATATCTCTAATACGCAAAAGCTCCCTATCATCTATATTAGTAAAATCCATATTAAGAAGTCGAGGAAGCGTTTCTCGCAAAAAACCAACATTATCGATTTTTAGTAATTCCATTGCCACTTGGCCAGAATTCAAACCTTCAAACATAGAACTAGTAAATTTAGATCCTTGATAATGATTAAAAATATTTAATAATTCATCAATATTGGCACCCAAAGCATTTAATGCCTGAGTATGAATCGCATTAAAATATAGTCCTACTTTCTTTTTATTTTCGTCTAAAATATCGTGCGAATAAGCCATAAATAATTCTATCTGGAATGTTTCCAAAGCAATCTCAGCATCGCCATTAGCTATTTCCATATATTTACGCTGCAAGCTTCTCGGATCAGTATCTTCGACTCCGGCTTTCCCTCTAAGCCACTCTACTAATTCAGCAAAGGAATGACAGCTATAAATTTCATCATAGAGTTCATTTTGTAAAAAAGCAGTTACAAACCCACTCCCAGTCTGATAATGAGGCAAATAACGACTATCGCCATGAATCCATAGGTTAACGTTTGCCTTAATTGTTTCTTCTCCCCAAGGTAATTCTTGATTGGGATTAAAATAAATAACATCTCCTCGTTCACCGCGACCTGTAGGAAAATGCGGAAATCCTTGAGGATTAATGGGTAATGAATGGATAGGTAAATCAGGAAATACAAGACCGGCTATTGCACGTGTATATTCGCCTATCTGTTGTTGATACTGTTCTTTACTCATGCTTTTCATCTGAACAGGGATTTCTGTACCTATGTAAAGAATATCATTGGCATAAAATACTCTGATGCGGGGGGGTCTTACCAAATTCCAACCAAATTTTTGAAGTCTTGCTTGCCAAGGAGTTAAATCAAGAGAGCGTTGATTCTCTTGTAATTCATCTTGACTAATTCTATTAGTAATAATAAAGGTGGCTGTTCCGTGCAGAGGAATAACGGGTATAGCAGCAACATCTTCTGTCGGATTGCCTATATTGTTAGTAATTCTATCAGGATAAATAATGCCGTGCTTCGCTTTCTCAGGTATCTCCTGTCCTTTTTTTCCTTTTACTGGCTTCATTTTCGCGTCAGTCAAAACCCCAGTTGCCACATGAATTTTTATATCTTGCTTCTCACTAGGATCTATGTCTAATAAGGCTTGATGCTCCCTTAGGACTAAAGCTACTTCTTCAGTTAGTTCGTCTGATTGCGATTTATCTGTGCCATTTTCATTTTTTCCCAGATCCCTAGCTATAAGCAAAGGTAAATTAACACCCGCTTTTCTATCTATAGTTTTCATCAAGAGGAGTTGTAAATCTCTAATCTGGATTTCGGTAAAGGGTTTACTGGAAAAGACTTTATCATCCCCTGATTGAAATCCTTGTTCTACTGAAAACTCACGTTGATGAATCAAAGGAAAAAGCTCTTCTTCGAAAACACCATCTTCTATTAACTTAGCAGTCACATCTTCTGTTTCAAAACGGAAAATATTGGCGCGAGCGGTAGCCCTATTAATGTTTCTATGTTCAGGTTGTAATCTCTTATCAATAAAAACAAGCTTTGCAGTAGGATCAATTTTTTGGATTTTCAAAGCACGATGAAGATTTGCGGGGCCAACACCAAGGAATACATGAATAGTCATAATTTACCTTTTCGAAGACAACAGATTAATTAATGTCTGATGCATTATTTTTTTTGGTAGGGCAGAGTATAAAGAACAAAGCTTAAGGGTTGATTAAGAGATGCGACTCTATTTAAATTTTTTACATATCGTATTTAACATGAATTCGAGATAAAAAATAACGTATTTTTATCTCGAACTGACTCTATTTAGAACCGATATTCTTGATTAGAAGAAAAAAATACCAGAAAACTACTCCTATAGTGATTGGGCATCATTACTCTACTTAAGTTAACGCCAGTTATGGATAAGATAGAAATTGACGTGGTCAACCAAATTGTTACACCCCAGTTAAGCAACTTTCATTAAAAAATCGCTCTGCTTTTCAAATTG
>DAIAOV010000135.1 GCA_027437055.1 Legionella sp.
ATGATTTTCAAGTAATCGCAGGCCAAGGAACCATTGGTTTAGAACTTGTAAATCAACTAGATACAATTGATGTTGTTTTCGTTGCTATCGGCGGTGGGGGATTAATTTCAGGTATCGCTGGATACTTAAAATCAGTAAATCCTAATATCAAAGTAGTTGGCTGTTTACCAGAAAACTCTCCAGTAATGTTCGAATCAATTAAAGCGGGGGCAATTATCGACATAGAAACAGAACCTACTTTATCTGATGCAACAGCAGGAGGAATAGAGCCTGAAGCTATGACTTTCAATTTATGCTGTCAATATGTAGATGAATATGTTTTAGTTTCTGAGGATGAGATTAAAAATGCTATTATTAGCATGATAAAAACACAGCATCTTTTAGTTGAAGGTGCTTCAGGAGTTGCTCTTGCAGCGCTTATAAATAGTTCTAAAAAATTTCAGGGAAAAAATGCTGTGGTTGTTTTAAGTGGTGCTAATATTAGTCTTGAAATACTGAAATCAATTTTGACCGCGTAGAAAAGCCATATTTGGCTCATCTTGAATTCAAATCATACTCTTATAGTTGCCACTATTGAAACCTCCTATGATCTACCCGTATTATCATTTCTTAGACCTCGTTAACCCTCAAGTATTGCACTCGAGATATGAAAGAGATCTATTCAAGACTTTAATAAGGAGATTGAAGTATGGATTTTAGAAAAGGAGTTCTTGCCGTAAGCCTATTGTCGTTATCGTATGGAGCTTTTGCTTCATCGGGTGATGATGCAGTACGAGTAATAATAAAATACAAAAAAAGCATGACTGTGTCTTCGTTGCAAGCGCAAATAACCAAAGCGACACAATTACCAGTAAAAGAATTAAAGTCCATGGCCAATGGGGCTTACTCTTTAATTTTAGATACGTCACAAGCCTCTTGGGCTCTTAATAAAGAACAAGATGCTACAGCCTTAGTATTAGATCAATTGCGTAAAAATCCTAATGTATTGTACGCAGTGAAAGATAGAATAGGTCATTTTAGACCTGTCCCTGATCCCATAATAAGCAAAAGTTTAAGTTCACTATTATCTCATGATAATCAGTGGGATGAGTTCTCTGCACCAGCTGGAATTATGTTGGAGTCAAAAGCTGGGTTAAGAGATGGAGCCTGGGCTTATACAACAGGTATGGCAAAAAAACCAATAGTAGTCGCTGTATTGGATACCGGTATTGCTCAAAATGATAGTTTGGATAACAGCCTGTTAAAAGATAAAAATGGCCAGCTTTGGGGATGGAATTTTGCTGGTAATGATAATAATTTATTTGATGAAACAAACTCTTATCATGGAACCCACGTAGCTGGAACAATTGCGGGTTATGGCTCTGTAATGACAGGGGTTGGCGAAGACTTAAAAATACTCCCAGTAAAAATTCCCGATAAAAGTGGGTTGTTCTATGAGAGTGCTGTAGTGAGTGCTATTTATTGGGCCGTTGGGGCAGATGTTTTTGGAGTTCCACAAAATAAGTATCCAGCTAAAGTATTGAATATGAGTTTTGGGGTTGATTTGGAGCCAGGTAGAGAAATCGATTACTGTGATGAAGCATTGCAGGAAGCAGTATTCTTTGCCCGTAAAAAGGGGGCTGTCCTTGTGGCTGCTGCTGGTAATGATAATGTGTGGGAACACTATAATGCACCTGCAGTATGTAATAGCACTATCAAAGTAGCTTCTACTGGCCCAGAAGGCCTAAGATCTTATTTTTCTAATTATGGCCCGAGTGTTACTTTGGCTGCACCTGGTGGTGATAAGCGTTATGGAACAATTGGTGGTATTTTATCCACAGTGAATGCCGGAGGTGGATATAACGGCTCAGGCTTTGATTTTTATCAAGGAACCAGCATGGCTTCGCCTCATGTTGCTGGTGTGGCAGGGCTGGTATTTGCAATGAATAGTTCATTAAGCGCAGAACAAGTAGAACAAATTCTTTATATGACTACTCATGATTTTGGCAAAAGTAAGGATGTGAATAAATCTTGCGTCGGTAAAAAACCTTGCGGGCATGGGATTCTGGATGCTGAAAATGCCGTAAAAGCAGCGGTAAATGCCTATGATGTTTTATTTTCAGCTCCTTCTTTGGATGCTTTAGCCACAAACAGCTGTGGTAAAGGCATGTTACAGCCAGGAATAGATAAAATAAACTCAGCGAATTCAGTCTGGATACGAAACCAATCCAGCTGTCAGTCTGAAGAGAATTACCAAAATCCTCATGTAAAACAATCTATAGATGGGCGAATCTATGCTTATTATGGTTCAGTGAGTTATCAGCTTGATCAATCAGCATATAGAGCGTGTCATGTGGTAGGTTTTGATGGAGTGGGATGTTATAGATAGTATTTTGTTGTTTAATTGAACGTATTTTGTTCAAAAATATATCGTCCTCGCGTAGGCGGGGATCCATTTTTGCAGTAGCATTGTACTAACATAGGAATGGATTCCCTCCTGCACGGGAAAGACAAGTATCAAAATTGTCTTAACCTGACGGTTATAGACCCATTGTTCAACTCTCAGAAAATAAATTTATTTCAACCAATCATTAAGAATTTCAACGATTTTTTTTGCTTGATCTTCACTAGAAATATTGAATTTAGATTTTTGCCAATACTGATTATTTCTTTTTTGATATCGTCTGATTGAGTATTTAACTGGACCATAATCATTTTTAGCATTGTCCCAGTCTTGATATTTAAACATTATAGTAGTCCAAGCTCCTTTGGACAGTACTTGCTTATCAAGTTCTTTAGTTGTTTCAACGCCATTTTCGCTATAAGCAATAGTAATATCGTCTACGGTTTCACTCATCTAGTTTATTTCCTTAAATTTACAGAACTCTTCTAAAAACACTTTTGGGTTTCATGTTGGAGTTCAAGTTTTTAAAATGTTGGTATCGCGCCCTATAAAACAATATAGAACATCATTCAAAGATTAATTAACGTTCGTTTAGCGACATAAAATGCAGTTCCATGCTTTTATATCACACTCACGTTGATTATTGATTGATGGATTTTAGTTTGCCATCAACAAAAGTCAAGGAAACTGTAGATTGAAATTGACCTGGTTGATAAATCCATATTTGTGGTTTTTGTGCAGTAGGAACTACCTGATTGATAAAAGTATTATTAACTACAGAAGGACTGCCGCACGCTCCATAGACTTTTCCTACCTGATCACCTATTTGAATGTTCGTACCACGACATAAAGAAAATGCATTAGAATCAGAGCCATTTATTCTCACTGATTTAACTCTTTGATTGACTACATCAACCTCTAATTGAGCTCCTCCATTACCTGTAGGAACGTTCCATACTCCATAAAAGGCAGTACCTGTGCCTTGATTATTATAAATCAATTGTTGCATTGGGATTTTTTGCAACACTGGTTGATTAGACTCTTGTTGGCTTAGCGGTTGACCACAAGCGGCAATAACCTGATCAGGGGTCATCCCTACATTGATGTATGCATGATTCTGAGGGCAATAATAGGAATCATCAGCCATCACGCTGAATGGTAAGCCAAACAATACTAAACTAAAAATAGCTTTGCTTTTCATAGGTCCATCCAGTCTGTTCTGCATATTACAATTATAGTCAAATAAATTGAGCATATCTATTTATCGCGATTCCAAATCTCAGTAGACCTCTTGGAAACTTTATTATATCGGTGGATTGCTTTATCGATGCGGTGCTCGAATTCTCATGTGACTTCTGTGTACTCCCCGCTTTTCCTCTCACTACACTCGATACAGCCAACTTGGTAATAGGTCTAGTGAATAGCCTGGTTTTGCTTTCTTTACAACAACCCCCAGGGTAAGGACGCACTAATAAACAAAGTAATAACTTTTAATATAATCATGATGATAATTGGTGAAAAATCAAAGCCAGAGATGTCTGGGATAATTCTTCTCCCTATTATCAGCAGTGGTTCAGTTAAGATGCGTAAATAGTCTGCGATAGGGTGTTGCCAATGAGGATTGGCATAACTCATGATCACACGAATCAAGATGGCAAAGAACAGAATGTTGCAAGGCTGAATAATTAAATCTGCAACTAAGTAAATGATTAGAAAGACAATAGGCATTACAGCGTGAAAGGCTAATAAGCTAAGACAGATTATTTTGATTAATTCAACAATAATTAAAGTTGAAAAGGCTATCCAGTCATATTTTTGTCCTGCTTTATATTTCTGTTTGGATAATAAAAGTAAGGGTTTCACTAGAGGATCAGTGACTGTGTATATCAGTTGGCCAAACGGGGTAAGAGGGCTAATGCGTAAATAACGCAAAGAAATTCTAATCCATAAACTAAAGATGAGCAGACCAAATAGTACTGATATTAGAAAAAAACCTACAGCAGTAAAACCAGACATGATTTCCCCTATTGATATGTAGAAGTTAGACGTTCAAGTAATGGTGCCAACTTAAGAAGTAGGCAGGGCAACAAATTGCCCTACAAAAGTTCTCTTTATGGACAGAGTTGTTCTCTAAAATGTAATGGCTTATGTCGGTCCAAGGGTCCAACCTACATTACAAAAACGTTTACCAATTTTATTGTATTGTTCCTAACTCATGAGCACGTTGTTTCGCAGCATTCATTGATTCAAGAATTAAAGCAGGCAATTGATTATCAAGAATGCTCAATGCTGCTGCCGTAGTGCCTCCTGGCGATGTTACCTTTGTTTTTAGCTCGATTAAACTTAAATCGTTATTTTGTGCTAATTTCAATGCCCCATGAACTGTTTGGAGCGCGAAGGTTCTGGCAGTGGATTGATCTAATCCTAAGGCAACAGCCGCTTGGATCATTGTGTCTATGAACGAGAAAACATAAGCAGGGCCACTTCCTGAAAGGGCAGTAAACGTATCCATTTCTTCTTCATTATTGGCCCAAGTCGTAATACCAATATGGGAAAAAATAATTTCTGCCTGCTTTTTTTGTTCAGTACTTGTATATTGATTAGCTATCATTGGTGTAGCTGCCAAGCCCACTGATGCTGGAGTGTTAGGCATGGTACGAATCATAGGCTGATTACTCTTACATCGTTGTTTAAACCAGTCTAGACTTAGACCCGCTGCTACAGAAATAAGAAGACAATCAAAAGGAACAAAGGGAGTTATTTCTTGTAGAATCTCGCTCATTTTAGCTGGTTTGACGGACAGAATAATAATTTCTGCATTACTCACCACCTCTTTATTATTATGATGGGTACGGATACCCTCTTTATTAATACCTACAGCTAAAGAGGGTGAGGCGGCTGACAATGAATAAGAATCTTGTTGACTTAATCCCCGAGCAATCGCTTTGGCCATATTGCCAAAGCCTATAAAACTAATGTTCACATTTACTTACCTCGCGTTCGCCAAAAATTGCCCGGCCTATACGTACAATAGTAGATCCTGCTTTGATTGCGGGAGTTAAATCATCGCTCATACCCATAGATAAGGTATCCATTTTTAATCCAGTTTCCTGATTAATAGAGTCCATTAATTGTTTGAGTTGTATTAATAAGTTGTATTGTTCTTCTTGGTTTTTTTGTGGTGGGGGAATGGTCATTAGACCCCTTAGTTTTAGATTAGGTAAGTGACTTACAGCTAAAGCTAATTCCTTTGCTTGTTCTGGTAAAATCCCTGATTTTGTTTCTTCTGCAACTAAATTGACTTGCAAACAGACATTCAATGGCGGTAAACGAGCAGGCCTGTATTCATTGAGTAGTCTAGCAATGATGATGCGATTAACACTATGGACCCAATGGAAATGAGTTGCTATCCCTTTAGTCTTATTGCTTTGAATAGGACCTATAAAATGCCAAGACATTGGTAGATCTTTTAATGCATTTATTTTAAATAATGCTTCTTGATAATAATTTTCGCCGAAATCGGTTACACCCAAGTGAAACGCTTGAGCAATGTTTTCAACGCTTTGCTTTTTACTGACTGCTAATAATAAAATATTATCAGTTGAACGGTTACTGACCATTGCTGCATGTGCAATTAGCTGTTTTACGTGTTTTAAATTTTGGTCAATATTCATGTTACTTCCACAATTAATACTTCAAAAAACGATATGATAATACAGGGGGCGAATAATACAACAAAGTTTGCTGTGTATCATTTCCTGGGTTAATCTAATATAAATAATTTAAAAAAATAGACTTCTTGCGCAAGAAGTTTAGGGAATTGTTGGGATTAATGGGTATGGATATAGCAGAGTTATTAGCATTTTCAGTTAAGAATAAATCCTCAGATTTACATTTATCCGCAGGATTACCTCCCATGATACGTGTGGATGGGGATCTACGAAAAATTAATTTGCCTGATTTAGATCATAAGACCGTGATAAAAATCATGTATGACATTATGAATGACAGGCAAAGAAAAGAGTATGAAGAATTTTTGGAAACAGATTTTTCTTTTGAAATTGCTAACTTAGCGCGCTTTAGGGTGAATGCGTTCAATCAATCACGGGGAGCCGCCGCTGTATTTCGAACCATCCCTTCTACTATTTTAAGTATGGAAGAGTTACAGTTGCCGCCAATTTTTAAGGAAATCGCCAGTTTTTCTAGAGGTTTGGTATTGGTTACTGGACCGACTGGTTCGGGAAAAAGTACTACTTTGGCTGCAATCATCGATTTTATTAATTCCTCTCGCTATGAGCATATTTTAACTGTGGAAGATCCCATAGAATTTGTACATCCGAGTAAAAAATGCTTAGTCAACCAACGCGAGGTGCATAAAGACACCCTTAGTTTTAACGCTGCTTTACGCTCGGCCTTACGTGAAGATCCTGATATTATTTTGGTGGGGGAGTTGCGTGATTTGGAAACGATTCGCTTAGCCATGACTGCTGCAGAAACAGGTCATTTGGTATTTGGTACGTTACACACCAACTCCGCAACTAAGACGATTAACAGAATTATTGATGTGTTTCCTGCTGAAGAAAAGGCAATGGTTCGCTCTATGTTATCCGAGTCATTGCAAGCAGTAATTGCTCAAAGCTTATTGAAAAAGAATGGTGGTGGTAGGGTGGCTGCATTGGAAATTATGATTTGTACTGGAGCGATTCGTAATTTGATAAGAGAAGACAAAGTAGCACAAATGTATTCTTCCATTCAAACAGGTCAAGCTAAAGGGATGCAAACTCTAGATCAACACCTGGTAGAACTAGTTAATAAGGAAATTATTTCCACTCATGCTGCTCACGAGGCAGCAATTAATAAAAGTTTGTTTTAGCATAGATTGGGCTATTATTTAGGCGAATTACCGTCGAAATTTCATGGCAATATTTGATCATTTTGTCCTTTTTTACCCCGATCCATTCGGGCTGAGTCCTTCGAGAGCCTCAGGATGCGCGGAGCGTTTACGCCGTCTCGAAGCCTATGCACCAAGGCTTCGAGACGAGGCTACCGCCTCTCCTCAGCCCGAACGGATCGAGGTAAAATCCTTAACTTAATGGCAGTGAGGGCGGAGGTATCCCCACAACTACTTTTAAACACCACCCTCCAAACGTATCTTTAGCAAATAGACAATTGCTTTTTTCTTGGCATCATCCATTTCAGGAGATTCAATGTGATGCAAACTGTAATTAATGAAGCTGTTTAATCTTTCTTGCGCAGTTTGTGTTGTCTCAT
>DAIAOV010000136.1 GCA_027437055.1 Legionella sp.
AAATAAAGCAGGTTGGGATAATCGGTATCTCGCTCAGATTCTAATGTCAAGCGATTTTTAGCGCGATTGCCCTAATTAACTATCTTCTAATTATTTACAAAACCTATCTTTGAGATATATCCTCCTAAAAAACTGTTTAGTGAAAAAATTGTCATCGCTGCTACTTAGATTTTAGGTCTCCCCAAATTTGAAAGGATTGATTTATGTCCGCTGAAATAGCCATTAAGATTAAAAATTTAAGCAAGTGCTATCATATTTATGGCAAACCTCATGAGCGCGTATTACAGATGTTAATGCGCCACCGCAAAAAATATTATCGTGAATTTTGGGCATTAAACGATGTATCCTTTGAAGTAAGAAAAGGGGAAACTGTTGGTATCATTGGCCGGAATGGTAGTGGTAAATCAACATTATTACAAATGATTTGTGGTACATTGACTCCGACAAAGGGCAGCGTTGAAACTTATGGCCGTATCGCCGCACTATTAGAATTAGGCTCCGGATTTAACCCTGAATTTACAGGACATGAAAATGTATATATGAATGCTTCCATACTCGGTTTAAGTAAGGAAGAAATAGACCATCGATATCAGGACATTATTGCTTTTGCAGACATTGGCGATTTCATTGATCAACCTGTAAAAACCTATTCCAGTGGGATGATGGTTCGTCTCGCTTTTGCTGTGATAGCCCATGTTAATGCTGATATTATAGTAATAGATGAAGCGCTCGCTGTAGGCGATGCATTTTTTACACAAAAGTGCATGCGTTTTTTACGCGAATTTATGAAAAAAGGGACTGTACTTTTTGTTAGTCATGATACATCAAGTATAAGAAATTTATGTAACCGTGCTATTTGGCTTGAAAAAGGAGTTATGATACAGGAAGGTACACCGAAGGAAGTTTGTGAGCTATATCTTGAAGCGTTTTACGAAGTACAACAAGGTAGCGGCACTAAAACTTTATTTAAAACTAAAAAATTGAATGAGCCTATTGTTTTTAAGGATCAACGATTAGTTTACTTAAATCAATCAAATCTGCGTAATGATTTGCAAATTTTCAAATTTGACTCAAATGCGGCGTCTTTCGGTAAAGGAGGAGCTCAAATTTATGATGTTCGTTTGCTTAATCAAGATGAAGAGGCGCTTGCTTGGGTTGTCGGGGGAGAAAAAGTAATCCTCCGCATCAGCGCTAAAGCCCATCAGGAACTTAATTCACCCATTGTTGGTTTTTATATTAAAGATCGCCTGGGACAAACACTATTTGGTGATAATACATTCCTTACTTATAGTACCGAGCCAGTAAATTGTATGCAGGATTGCATTGTTCAAGCTGATTTTGTCTTTCACATGCCGCTATTACCTTGTGGTGAATACAGTATAAATGTTGCTATAGCCAATGGTACTCAAGAAACACATGAACAGCATCATTGGATACACGACGCTTTATTTTTTAAATCAGAATCTAGTAGCGTTGCTGCTGGGCTTATAGGCATTCCTATGCATGAAATAAAACTACAAGCCTTAGAAAAAAATACTTCTTTTGACAGTTAAAGGACGATAAATAATGGGTGAAATTTTTAAAAAAGAATTACCTAATTCAGAGTCACCATATACCGATGAGCGTTTTACTGATGGACATGGAATTGAAACAGAAATAGAACACTATCATAGATATTTTTTTGCAAGATCTTATTGTAGAGGTAAAGATGTTTTAGATATTGCCTCTGGTGAAGGATATGGTTCTGCTATTCTTGCGCAAGTTGCTTCTTCAGTCGTTGGTGTTGATATATGCCCTGAAACTGTATCACATGCACAAGTCAGTCATACTCATCCTAATCTTAGGTATCTTACCGGCGATGTACGCAAAATACCTCTCGCAGATCAATCTGTAGATGTAGTCGTTTCTTTTGAGACCCTAGAACATTTTTTCGAGCATGATCTATTCATGCAAGAAGTAAAACGTGTTCTACGTCCTGAGGGATTATTAATTATTAGCACACCTAACAGTGATATTTATTCAGCAATTGGCATACCCGCAAACCCTTACCATGTTAATGAATTAACTAAAGTAGAATTTACTAATTTTTGTAAAAAGTATTTCAAACATGTGAGTCTACTTAACCAACGTACTTTAGTTGGTTCTGTACTTATTGGCGAAAATGACGTATCTACGTTGCCAATCTTTTTCGAGTCTAGAGGCAAAGAATATGTTGAAAGCTCAAGAGGTCTATCAAGATCATTCTATTTAATTTCAGTTCTATCCGATGTAGCACATGTAGCTGTGTCTGATAGCATCTATATTAATGAAGGTATTAGAGAATTGCTTAACTCAAAATCTGAACTTTTCCAGCAGGCCTTAACAGAAAAGAGCAGGCAAATAGAGCATTTAGAGACTATTGTTCTTAATAAAGATCGACATATAGAAAACTTAGAAAATATTATCCTTAATAAGGACCAATATGTAGATAATTTAGAAAACATTATCCCTGATAAGGATCAGCATATAGAAAATTTAGAAAGCATTATCCTTGATAAAGACCAGTATATAAAACAATTACGGAGTCTTGTAGTAGAAAAGGACAAAGATATACTTCTATTAAACAATATGCATGATTATTTTAAAGCTCAACTGCCAAGAACATTTCTTTCTTGGTTAGGAAAGAAAATATTAAACAAGAAAGTAATTAGAATTTGTAGCAAAAGTCATTATTTCAATGCTAATTGGTATTTATCCCACTACCCCGATGTAAGAAATGCCGGAATTGATCCAGCAGTTCATTATGTAAAATATGGGGCTGCCGAAGGGAGAGATCCTGGCCCAGAATTTTCGACTATTGATTACCTGGCAATTCATCCCCATATCAAAAAAATGGGGATGAATCCATTGGCCCATTTTGAAAAATATAACAAACTTTATAAGAACACAAAGAGTAACAAACAAAATATGGCTTATTCCAAACTCGCCGCAGAAAAACAACCGCGATAAAAGCTGCACGTAATCGTTCAGCGTGCGATCTTGAATCTTGGAGAAGTGCCAGTTTTTCGTCAAAGCAGGGCCAAAGATGGCGCCCCATCCAGCGTGAACGGTCAATGGCTGAACTTAAGAGAACATTGTAGATACTGTCTTTAAATGCAAGATAAAGACAGTATCTACATCCTTAAGCTGACGCCATTGCATGAAAGGTTATG
This sequence comes from Legionella sp., assembly GCA_027437055.1. GTDB lineage: Bacteria > Pseudomonadota > Gammaproteobacteria > Legionellales > Legionellaceae > Legionella. Next base: position 3,192 of record DAIAOV010000136.1, read on the forward strand.
AAAACATTAACTAATATTGCTATTATCAATAATCATTTTTGCAAATGCAAATGAACTGGTAAACGCAGGTGAAATAGCATTCAATACGTGCATGGAATTTTTAGTCTTTTCAAAAATATAATCCATTTCTAATCGCTTTGTTTTTGTATTAACCAGCTGAGGACGGATCCCTGCTTTTTTTGTGGGAGTTAGATCACTCTTTTGAAGTGCGGGCATCAATTTCTTTGCTGAAGCAAAAAACATTTTTTTATTATATTTAGCCAGCTCAGTTTTGGCCAATAAACGAAAATTATTTTGATTAGTTAAATACATAGATATTAGACGAGCCGTGATTCTTAAAGCTTCTCCAGGATGAGTACCGTGCAATTGATTATAGTTTTCACGTCCCAATACAGGTATGGCAGTAGGGCCCACGTAGACCTCGCCACTAATAACCCGTGTAATATGTACACCCAAGAAAGGTAGTGCAATATCAGGTACAGGGTATATATTAGATCTAATAAGAGAGTTTGCTTCAGCGCTGAGCTTCCAATAGATTCCCTTAAAAGGAATTAATGCATAATGCTCAGCTAAACCAAACCAACGAGCAATGGTATCAGCATGAGCACCGGCACAATTAAAAAGAAACCCATAAGAAAAAATTCCCTTTGTAGTAACTAACTGCGCCCCCTTAACTCCCATAACTCTACAACCAAAAATAAAAGATACTCCCTGTTGCTCTAATAGACAGTGAAGTTTTTTTAACACTGCAACACTATCAATCACTGCCGTGTCTGGGCAATAAATTGCTGCCGGTCCTCTAGCAGCCGCTGGTTCTAATTCGAAAACCTCCTGTTGGCTAATACGTTGTGCTCTAATGCCATTTAACTTGGCATTTTCCATTAACCTATCAACAGTGGTGAGTTGCTCCTCAGAAGTAGCTAAAATAACCTTCCCTTTCTGTGAAAATGGAAGCTGATGCTCTTTAGCAAATTCAAGCATTTGTTGTGCACCATTAGCACAAACTTTAGCTTTTAAGGTATCGTTAGCATAATAAATACCACAATGGAGAACCCCACTATTACGTCCACTAGCGTGCACGCCTACATTGTCTTCTTTATCAAGAATAGCAATGCTAGCCTGTGGCGTTCTTTTTTTTAGCTCTAGGGCTACAGTCATACCAACGATACCAGAGCCTACAATAATGAAATCAAAGTTATTCATCAGACATTACTGTATAGCGTATTTTTGATCATAGTATAGCCTTTAATTAATTCGGCTATTCCATCATCTAAAGACACAGAGGTTTTGAAACCGGTCTTTTCCAGCTTTGCATTTGACACAATATAATTGCGTTGATCTTGATCTTTGCCAACAGGTGCATCAATAAAAACAAAATCAGGAATTTGTTTTTGAATGCGCTCACATAGTTCTCGTTTAGAAATGTTGGCCTCAGAAAGCCCTACATTATAAATTTGTCCCTTCATTTTATCGAAATTGGCTATCCCATGTTGAAAAGCTCTAGATACATCACGCACATGAATATAATTACGTTTAAATGAACTTTCGAACAACACAATAAACTTATCGTGCACTGCTCGATAAGTAAAATCATTAACTAATAGATCAATTCGCATTCTTGGAGACATACCAAATACAGTAGCAAGTCGATAACTAATGGCATTTTCACGCTGCATTAATTCTTGCTCAACCTTTACTTTCTCCTGCGCGTAGAGAGATATTGGTCTGAGTGGTGTTTCTTCGGTACAGAAATTATTTTCATCTCCTGTTCCATAGGCACTATTCGTTGTTGGCATAAGAACGATTTGCTCTTTAGACAAAAGGCGTAGCATCATCATAATTGCATCATGATTAATGGTGCTGGCACCGACTGGATCAACGTTACAAATTGGAGCACCAACCAAAGCAGCGAGGGGAATAACGATATCTGCATTTTTCAATAAAGGAGCAAGAGTACTCTCAATCCTAATATCCCCTTTAACCACATTAAAATTACGATCATAACAAGCGTGGTGGAGGCTTGTCTGTTTAAACATGAAATTGTCTAATACAGTCACTTTATGGCCAGCCCGAAGTAAATCTGGAACTAGAGTCGAACCAAGGTAGCCAGCACCACCAGTAACAAGAATTTTATAGCTCATTTCATTTCCTTTTATTAAATTTCTTCAACTTCTAATTGAAACATTTCAGTCATCTTTGCAGGTGTAGTTGGTGTCCACGGGTCAAACAGCGCTAACTCCACACTTTCACAAAGGCTATGGGCAAGTACTATATGCAACTCCTGGATTGTGCTCGTCGCCATTCCAGGTGCGATGATACAAAAATCGGTTAACTCCTTTACCATCCCCCCATCTCTACCACAAAAAATAATGCTCGGGATTCCTATTTCACGACAGGCGTACAATGCTTTGATGATATTGGGCGAACAACCCGATGTAGTAATGCCTAAGAAAACATCTTTTTTAGTTGCCTTCCCAAGCAATTGTCTTGAAAAAATTAAATCAAACCCATAATCATTACCAATTGCAGTTAATATAGAAGTATCAACAGTTAATGCTTCAGCGGGAAGAGGATCTCTATCTCGAGCTAATTTACTAACAAATTCAGCAGCTAGATGTTGAGCATCAGCAGCCGATCCGCCATTTCCCGCAATATACAGACGGCCACCTTGCTTGTAACGACTTACGACCATTTCAACCGCATTTCCAAATATCGATAAAAATTCAGTGTTATTGAGTAATGCAAATTTAGCGTTGATTGATTCCTCAAGATTTTTTTTAAGCAAATTAATAGGGTTCTCATTTTGCTTTTTCACTATATTTCCTTATATTAACAGTAAGTTAGAACGACAATAATCCTCAGGTACCCCGATGTCAATAAATGTCTCATCAAAAACCAGACCAAATAATCGTTGTTTATTAGTCAGCGCCGTAGGAAAAATATCATTCTCCAATGAAATCATTTCTGTCTGAGGTAAATTCATCTGCATTAGAGTCGAATGACGAACCCAATAAGCTCCACCATTTACATGGCAAAAGGCTTGATCTTGCTTAGATTTCAATTCATTGATTTTCCCTTTTGGTGAAACATTCATCCCCATATAACGTTCAACATCAGGCGATAAAAATAAAGAGAAACACCAATCAGCGTCGTTTTTCTCGGCAAATTGCACCAATTTTTGTAAATCAACTGTGAAATAGGTATCACCATTTAATACTAAAAAAAAGGAGTCAGATTCTATTTTTTCAGCTGCTAGCAAAAGACCGCCCCCAGTCCCCATTGGTTTAGTTTCAATAACGTACTCTATCTGGACTCCTCTGTAATAGTCGCCAAAATAAGACATTATCATTTCATGCTTATAGCCAACAGAAAGTACAAATCGCTCTATACCCTGGCTAATCCAATAATCGAGTAGATACTCAAGAAAGGGGCGGCCTCTAATTGGAGCCATGGGCTTGGGTACATCAGGTAACACAGCTCGCAATCGTGTGCCCAGCCCACCAGCAAGTATTACTGCTGTTAACCCCATTCTGTTATACCTCACTCAGTACATTGACTGAATTAAGAATCTCACATATTTCATCCACTTCTGTATCAGTAAGATCAGGGAAATTACCTATATAAAAACCATAAAAATGTATATGGTCAGTTTCAGGAAACTCACGATAATAATCGTTAGGAACAAGCCCCTTTAAGTATGGTTGACGAAGTTGATTTCCGCCTCCGGCACTTCCTCGACGAAACTCCATTCCTGAAGCACGCATATGCTGCATGAGGCGATTGGCCAAATCATCATCTGGATATTTTAAAATTAGATTAAACGCGTAATTACTTGAGCCTTCAACCTTGAAATCAATGCGATAAATGCTTGAGTCAATTTGGTTTAGAAAACGTTTTAAATTATCCGTGCGACGCTTGACATTCTTATCAAGTCGTTTCAACTGGCTGCGTCCTAATATACCACCTATCTCTGTATTACGAGTATTATAAGCCGGGAATGCAAAAATAAAATCGGGATTTAGCTCCGGATTTTCTAATTGATACATACGACGAACTTCAGGATCATTCGCTTCACGAACCATTCCATGAGAACGTAACATACGGGCTTGTTGATAAACGATTGGATCGTTGGTACATATCATTCCTCCTTCTATCGTACTCATATGATGAGCATAGTAATAAGAGAAATTTGATATCCATCCGAAACCACCCAATTTTCCACCATTATGTGTTGCTCCATGGGACTCGCAAACGTCTTCAATTAGTGGGAT
>DAIAOV010000137.1 GCA_027437055.1 Legionella sp.
GGCGGGGGGCGCAACCACATCATCCTCGATATGGCGCTTCGGGAAAGAAGCTTGCGGTTCGGTCGGTTCCGGACGTTTGGTGCCGGCGGATGGGACCGGCATGCACCATGGGGGATTGGTGGCCAAGGGCGGAATCGAACCACCGACACAAGGATTTTCAGACTCTAACTGACCGTAATTATTAAGTTTTTTCAGTAAGATGTTCTTTGCAAATCCCTGTGTTAATGATGACATTGGTAATACGGCTTATCAAAATATTTCTTGGATTATCGATCATATTTACAGGTAACAAGCGTCTAAAGTTTGGACGCTTGTTTAATTAAACATGTTACTTCAACTACCTGAATTACCGTTTACATTCGAGTGAGTAATCATAACGGAACTACTTGAGTTATTAGTAAATTCAATCACATTTACAAATCCGCTAGGGGTTAGTTCAGCAGTAACGGGCGCGGCAGGAGTTGTACTATTATCTGTTAATCCAAAATATACTCTACTATCAGTTACAGTAGAATATTCATTGTTTACATAATAACTGCCACCATTTAATGTTGTTAAAGAAGGTGCTGTAACTGTTCCGCTTGATAAATCATAAATTAATACTGTAGCGTTATTTTGTAAAGGACAACCTAGCGTTGTCACGCAGCTGCCACCAGCATAGGGGTTATAATTGAAGTCTTGCATATACATTGCATTTGCTGCTCTTATGTATTGAACTGAGGATAAGTTTCCGGTCCAACTCAAACTATTTTGTGATCCCGTATAAACAATTTGAGATGTAGCACATTGATTTGCAGTCAAAGTACGTGAATATCTAACCAAGTCAAATTTACCATCTGATGGACTATGAGCCGACCATTGAAAACTATAGAAAGAACTACCGTCAGAAGAAGGGATAATCCCATCTGTAGTTGAATTCACACCTAAACCTGCTTCATTAACAGCCGTACCACCCAGATTTTGAAATATAACTGAACTATTAGTTGTATCAATTGTAGCGTGTACTAATAGAGTATTAGTACCACAAGGTTGATAACTAGATGAATTTGTTCCAACCATAAAATAGAAATCATGAGTACTACTGTTACTTGGATTTGATAAACCAAAATTGTTGTAGGTAATTTGAGTAACATCGCTAACATTAATTTGCGACAACTGTTGTAATAAAGAAATAGCGAGTGGCGATTGATTAATATCTATATTGTAGCTATTTGAAGCAGTCAAAGTAGTTTGATTAATTGTTATGACTTGTGCTTGAGTTGGATCCTGTAAACTTGGATTAGTTACAACATACTGTGTAAGCGTAACTCCTTGGGCTGGATTTGAGCTACTTCCGTTATTACTTGTGAATTGATTTAATATAATATCCCCGTTTTCAAGCCCCCAAAAATGTCCGAAAAAGTAATTATGATTGTTTGCCATTGCAACCCCATAACCATCTGCCGAAGTTCCATATTCCATGAATGGAATAACGACAGTAGGCGTTGTCCCTGTAAAATCTAGCCTAATAAAGCCAACATAATCATTTTGATTATTTACATTTGTATAAAAACCTGCAAAAAAATATTTTCCGTTATATGTAAGCTGTCCAGGTGTTTGACCTGAAGCAGGGTCAAGGAAAAAAGACGGATTTCCGGTTAAAGATCTATTTGGGAGATTAAGAGTAATACAAGTAGTATCGCCAGTTGATTTATTGATTGTGACTAAATCACAATTGTTCCCATTTGCGTCAGTAATATTAGTAACCGCTAATACTACATAACTACCCGCATCTTGCACCCCTGTTACACACGAACTAGAAGAGGAGGATGAGGTTAATCCAACTAAATTCCAAGATGTCAAACTAGATGATGACATAAGATTAGATGAGCAATTTGTTACTGTTTGCGCGTAAGCGACTGAAGATGGAAAAAGTTTTTTAAAAAAATTAAATATATTTGGTTGAAAGAAGCTATTACTTGCAATTACTTTTCCACCACTTAGACTACCTGATGTCCCAATAGTTAAATGAGAATTAGTAGTAGCACCAATATTTTGATTTAATTGTTGCGGGCTAGTTTGAGTTGTAGTACTTCCTCCCCCTCCACCACCACCGCAAGAACTCAAGAGGAACACAAACAACAATATTAATAACTTTTTAGTCGCACTCATATGAATCCCTCCCCAATACGATTTTTATAAGTATTTCTAATAATTTATTATGCTTATTAAATATTATTATTTGTAAAAGATCAACTTTTTATACTTTTCGTAGTTGTTTCTGTGCTTTCTGAATTTTTTGTCTTGCTCGCTCTGCCTTAACGGCCTGTTGAGCTCTTTTTGCTTGATCTTGAAGGGATTTGATTTTTGCTTGATCTGGTGTAATGGGTTTAGCAGTTTTTGGTGTAATAAATTCAAATGCTCGCATTGTTTACCCAACCTTTACAGGATAAGAGATTAAATTATCTGACCCGTATAGTTTTCTTAATAAAAGAGATGCATTATTTGCATTGTCAGAAAAGACTATAGTATTAATCACTAATCCGCCAACCTTAACTGACGCTTTGTATTTGTTCATATAATTATTTATCAGTTGTATCGCAATGACTCCTGTCTGGACTCGTCATTGCGATGCTGGTTCGATTGCATCAGTATTCTCAAAACGCTGCCATGTGGCGCTTCAAATACTGGACGCCATACTCCCTAAGCTCGCCACAGGGCGTGGCAGGGAGTTATGTCTTGCATCTCACCTACGATGGTCTGCTCTCAAGTGTCGCAGACTTGGGGTGCTGGCCCGCACCCCGTTTTTAACGCTTGAAACCACTTTTTAAGCCTGCACTGGCTGTTTCTATCTGCGCATCTAATTCGCCTATTTCAACTGCTTTTTTGATCGCTTCTAATGTTTTAATCAGATCATCGGCACTGGACACCTCTACGCTAGGCTTACCTTTTGCTAATTCTATTGTCCAACTACCATAGCGAATTGATACACATACCTTGCCATTTTCAGAAACAAACCACCATGGCTTTATTCGTTTTGGCATGGATAGTTGCTTTCTTAGCCCTGTTTCTTTATCTATAAATGTTTTATTTTTCATTACTTGGAATTGGCTGCCGTCTTGTTGGCTTTTGGCTAGCTGTATTTGTTCCCATATCTTTGTAGATAATTTATTTCTACGCATGAGAATTGGCGCAATTTGACGGGGTTTCTTTACAGATACTAATTTTAATGTGGCTAATGTGCTCATTTGGTTCTCCTATAAATTGAATGGGCACACTTACTATATTGTCGATTTTCCAAAAGAACGACCGATTTCTGCCTTTAATGTTATTTCGATTAATTTTTCGCAGAAAATTTATACATTTCCTTAGTAAGAGATAAATATTTGTGCGAGTTGCTTGGTTGCCATGCAGTCGCTGATATAAAAGTAGTTGCTAAGTTGGTTGCAACTAAGTGAGTTACAAATGAGTAACTATGACTCTTTAACTCAACAAGCGACCAACTCACTAGCAACATCTTTTGGAATCGACTCTTTCAGCAACCAAACTTGCGACTTGCAACGAGAACTCAATCAAATACAAAGGAGAATGATTATGAGAGATATCGCAGTTAGAGGATTTACAAACGACAAATTTAATACCACATTTGGCAAAGGGTTATTTAGACGAGCACTATTTAATGGATCAGTAGAACTGACCAATCCCAATCAAAAATATTTAGTAGATTATCTTACCTTTCAAGATTGGCAGAATACAGCAAAATCAGATGAACAAATGGCCATACTACATAAGTTATACAATTCTGGATTTACAGATACAGACGAGATCTTCTGTTCTTGGGTTAAGCACTACGAACCTATCAGTAAAACTAAAACAGATGTTGGTGGTTTCTCTGTATATTCTATTGGTACACAAGAGCTATATATCAGCATAGATGATGCCGAGCATGGAACAGTAGAGGATTGGTCATTAACCGTCAAAAACTGTGACAAATTAGGTGTAAACAAGCCAGTCTTTCTAGCAACTAATCTTAATTACATAAATTAAGTAATTAAAACCACCTCAACAAAGCCCTACAAGCACAGATCAATTAATTTACAGCGTCTAAACTTTGGACGCTACTCAAACAGCTTGTAGGGCTTTATAACAGCGATTATTCAACAGGCAGTCATTTATTAGATAAATACATATAAGAATGTTAGTTAAGAAAAGTGTAGTTTTCTTAAGTAAGTTTATAAGTCATTGATTATTGGATGATTCTTTTTCTAAAGATTTCGGTCGCCCATTTTAGGAAAAGAAAACATACTAATAATGCGTTTTTATTATCTAAGGAGCAGACAACATGGCACAAGCAAAAACACTAACCCAATCAGAATTAGATCAAGTACTGCGTTATGCAAGCTCAAGACAATATCCCGAGCGCAATCGTGCTTTAATTTTAAGTAGTTTTTATTTAGGGCTTCGTGTTGCAGAAATTGCCAGCCTTAAATTGGGAGATGTTGTAAATGACGATGGAATAATAAAAAATGAAATTAAATTATCTGCCAGTCAAACCAAAGGCGGACATCCAAGAACTGTGTATATTCCAGAAAAGCTCAAACCTGAATATCGTTCATATTTAACCACTCGTCATATCAAAGATCCCACTGTTCCATTTTTCCATACAGATAATAGACTAGGCTTTAGTGCAAATGGATTATGTGTTTGGTTTTTTAATCTTTATAAAAACGCAGGTATCAGTGGAGCATCAAGTCACTCTGGTCGTAGAACTATGATAACGGGGTTAGCTAACAAAGGAATCAGTGTGCGTGTCTTAGCAGAAATCGCAGGACATCGTTCCATCACAGTTACACAAAAATATATTGATACTAATCCTGAGATGATGAGAAACGCAATGAATTTAATATAAGAAAATCTTAGATATTTTTTCGATTTTTCTGTCAAGTTTTTAGCAACTTTTCTAAAAACATGAATCATTTTTTCGATTTTTCAGTCAAGTAAATTATTTTCATTTCAAATTAGACTGAAAAATCCGAAAAAATATAACCTAGTAACACTAACACAGCAATCGACAATTCGTCACATAAGTCTGAGTTAGATTTTTTGGAGAAATTTATCATGGGTAAAATCGAAAACTTAAGTAATGTATCTAATAGTCAAACAGTAGATAATGCAGATAACTGTAAACAAGTCTTTAGCCTAAAAAATCTCTTTGGCGCTAATACTACCGTTAACAGCACAGTAATTCGACCAAGTCTAATTAAAGATCAGGAAAAACAGATCATTAATGCAATTGAACAATGTGACTTAATTGCAAAAATGAATAAAGAATTTCATGATCAATACATAGTACGCGGCAATCAAGCACTATATAAGATTCTTAGTAACATTTACGAAGTTGCAATTAAGATTGATTTGTCTATAGCAAAAGATCAGATCTACAAGAAAATGCGTGAAATACTAAAAGAACGCGGTATTAAAACCCAAACGAACACTCCTAACCTTACTGTTTTGGTCAAATATATCGTTGGCGGGGATCGTAAGACTGCTACAAACTATACGAGGGTACTTAGTGTTGCTATAGAAGAAAATATTGCTGTTAACGAATTGGCTGAATATATTTCTCGTCGAGGTGGTATTGGTCAAATTTATGAAACAGAACAAAAACACAACGCTAAAAAATTAGCCAATGAGTTTAGTAATGATCGGTTAACGCTTTTACGCGAGTATTTCTTGCTAAAACAATGGGAGGTTAATAAACATTTTGAATTTGATGAACCTGTAGTTATCCATAATGCTGATAAAAAAACGAGTGCAGAAACTGGAGATTTTTGTGTTTTCTTAACAGTATGGGATGATAAATCCAATGTATATAGAATTGTTTCTGCTAATGATTTAGGTAAGACTTATGAAGATTCACTTTTACGCCTAATGGTAAAAGATGCACCTAAGGACATCCAAACAATCAAATCTGGTCTTATGAACTACAAACGAGCCCTACTTAAAAAAGGCTTGTTACCAGACATGTTAGCGGAAATAACAAAAAAGGAAATTACGGATGCTAGTAAGTCTGATAAGAAAAAACAAACACCCGTAGTTATTGAACAAGCTTAAGTTGTACACCTTGACACTGAGGCTGCCACCTCAGTGTCTTTTTATTATGCCAACTTTTCCGCACTTAGCATAGGCGTTAATTTGGAGTAATGTCGCTCAATCATGCCTACACTAGTACCCATCTGTCTTGCCAGTGTATGTATATCAATCCCGTCAGCCAATGCAAAAGTAGCATAGGTATGTCTTAGGCTATAAAGCGTACGGTTCAAACCACTGCTGTCCTTTTTCAAGCCACTATCCCTCATTAGATTACGGAAAACTCCTTCCATTTGATAGGGATGATTTCCATCAGGAAAACAAAATATTCTTTTATCTAAATTATTCTTAATCACTGCATCCAAATTATCATAGGTTAATCCATGCCATTTAATGATTCTCTCTAGCGTATCTATAGCAGTATGTTTTGCTATCAAATAGCGTGGACCTGTTTTACCAGATACCCATATCCGTAAATATCGTTTATCCCCGATCCAGTGCCACTGTAGATGCCGCCATCTTAAAGGTAATGCTTCTGTTCCGTGTCTTATGCCTGTATAAAGCAAGAATTCCACATATACACGACAAAGCCTGCGCATGAGTTTTTCCTGTCGCATCCTACCGCCCTGTTCCCAAGACTCCATAAAAGCCAATAGTTGATCTATTTCCTGCCTAGTAAAAGCTGGCCTTGCTTGGCTTGCACGGCCACGAGCGTCTAAACTTGGGACGATAGTATGTGGAAATATCTGACCAGACTCTCTTGCATGGTTGATAACTCTATTAAATGCGCTGGCATGATTGCGTTTGGTGCTGGCTCTAGGCTCTTTAGACATTTCACTGATTCGCCATGACTCAAAATCTGCGATGATTTCCTGTGTGATTTCTTTGATGTCATATCTGCCAAAGAATGGAA
>DAIAOV010000138.1 GCA_027437055.1 Legionella sp.
GACATGTTAAATGAGGTATGTGTTTTTTAAGTTTACATTTAAATGTGCTTGTGGAACACAAACTGCCCCTCGTGTCTTTAGCATTTTGTGGTTAACCAATAACACGCCTCAGCAGTTTTTGGTTAATGCTATATTGTGATCGGATCTGAACAAGTTTGTCATCTGAGCTCGCGTCATGATGAACGACGGAGTTACGCATACAATCAATAATGGCTTCTACCTTTCCGGGTAATTGATCGATACAGGCACTAAACTCCGCTTTACCTATTAGATCCAGCATTCCATGCACCTTCTCCTGCCACACCAATGCGTAAAAAGGGACTCCCTGAGTAAATGCAACAATCAGCGAATGCATTCTAGCAGAAATCAGAAATGACAAGCTACCGTAGAATTCAAGAAGATGATCTGCTGAGTCAATGTGACTAATCGAGACAGCACTATTACTAAATTGCTTAACTAGAGCCTCAGCCACTGAGTAGTCTGCACACTCAGTTGAAAAAAGAACGACACGTTTGTCCTCTTTCAATAATTTTGCAATGAGCTCAATATATCCATGAATCACCTTGTCACGCCTCTCTTGCGTATACCCAAATAAAAGCGGCTCAATAACGCCAACTCCAACGATAGGTGGCATACTTACCTCTTTCTTGATCTGTCGCGACATCATAAATACTGGATCAACAGCTAAAAAAATATTATCTTTCGAAGCCCCAGCAACTAAGGCATAAGATCTGCCATCACGCAGGGTAACGTAATCACACATCTCTAATGCGCTAATTGCGTCACTCGCCTGCTCTTCAGTCTGAAACGGCCCTACGCCTATCGACCAAGCTATCACTTTTACGTCAGCCTTCTTCGCCAAAACTATGTATTTTCGGAAGTGAGCCGCAGCCCTAGTATTTGGAAGCAAATCCATAATCATATTTCCACCACCCATGATCACAATATCTACTTTGGCCAATTCTGCTCTGTATCTGTGCCAAAAACTGAGCAACTTTATGCGCAGAACAACTCTTTGAAAAAAGCCGCCAAAAGTGTACAGTGGTCGAACTATCGACGATTGAAGAGAGCCGCGGATATCAAACGAACCCTCATAAGAGCACTTGATTACCTTAAGTCCAGACTTAGTCAATTCCTCGTTTATCGCAGCCGATATTAGAAGGTCACCAACATTATTACTGTTAAAAAAACTTACGAGCAAACACTTTACAGACATGATAGTTGTCCTCCTGTAATGTTTAATTCCTTATATTGCAAAACTTTATACTCATTTTTAGGAAAAATTTGAAAATCAAGAGTGATCATCTTAAGCTGCTTTCGCAAGTATCTTTCGTGAAACAGTAAAGAGGTTAGTATTATTTGAAATAGCCAATAACTACCCGATATATATCTACCATTTTCGTTGCTATCTTGTTTCTATCATGGCGTTTGTGCGTGCTTATTCTTCCGACCTGTGAAAATTGCCGCGCCAACTCATCCGAGGTAAAAATTCGCCTGATGTACTCCGCAAGCATCGCTGCCTCCATAAACGGATACATGAACCCATTTGATTGATGAGTCATCATATCCGTCATTCCTCCGGAAAAAGCAGCAATTGACGGAACTCCAAGCATCATCGCTTCATGCAGCGCATTACAGCCGTTCTCAACAGCAGACGGAACAACAAATACGTGCGTTTTTAACAGCCTGTCCACAACACCTTCCGCGTCGAGCAGGCCGGTAAGCACGAAATTGCCTTCGAGCCCAAGATCTTTTATCATTCTTTTGATGTAAAGACCATATCCCGGCGTTTTTAATCGCCCCATAAAAGAGTTCCCCCACAGGCTTTGTCCTGCGGCAAAGACTTGAATATGGGGATAATCCTGTTTCAGGATGGCAACAGCCTTTAACAAAATATGCAGGCCTTTAATCGGATAACCTGCCTGCGTAGTAAAAATTGAATGCCTTTGAATCTTGGAGATATCCCACTCATTTTTATAGAAAGGATCTCTCAGGCTTTCGTCGCAGTGATGATACTCAATGCCGGGATTTACCGCCTTGACATTGGAGTAGTCCCAAGTTGTCCTGCCAATCACATGACGGACCTTGCAAAGAATTTCCCGTTCAGAGACCGCCCTCTTTCTCATTGCACGCCTGTTGTTCCACAAGGGATCAAGCCTGACAATATCCCGGAAGCTAGGGCGTAAAAATACATCGGAGAACTCCATGCCGGCATAGTAATACTTTTCAATTACCCCAAGCAAGCCTTGGATGGAAACGACGGAGGGAATATCAGGGCAAGCCTCAAGCAGCGCCAGCCCATGAGTGTATTCAGTGCCGTGAAGGTGCAGCAAATCCGGCGCAAACTCTTTAACAACTTCCCGCCAATAATCCTTTAGCCTGTCGCCGCCTTTCCCTGACATCGCCATTGTCCCGCCGGGGAGCAAATAATAGGTGATATTGTTAACTTCCAGCTTCTTTAAGGCACTCCCTGAATAAGGGGCTGCAACGGCAAGGTTTATGCCGTCAATTTGAGCCAAAGAGGAGGACAGGCTCACCATCCACCCGCCAAAGGGAGAGTGCGGCGCGCCGACAGCTTTTGCCGCGTCGGGAAGGAGAATATTAACGCACCAGAGTATTTTCATTAAGCTCACTCCTGCCGTTTTCGTCTTTGTTTAGACTATAAATGATACCCGGAACCACGAAATACGCCATGAAGAAAATTGGGACAAATAACAGAGTATTTATAAATCCCAAAATAAAAAAAGCAGTCATACTGCAATAATAAACCATTCTTTGCTTGCCGCTTTTAAGGCGCCGATAAACAAACCGCGCGTTTGAGTAGAGAGCGACAAATAAGAAGCCAGATCCCAAGATACCGTATTTCGCCAGTTCATCAAAAAAGGCAGAGTGCCCCCCTATGCCATGTAAACTTGCGCCGAAACCGTAAAAACCGCCGACACCTAGAATGGGACTGGCTAAAAACGAACCAATGGAAAGTGCGAGAAAACCCCATCTGCCCTCTGCGTTTACAGTCCCCTCAACACCCCAGTGTCGCGCCATAATTGCAAATTCATAAAAGCGCTGAGACAATGACTCATGTTGCACAGTGTTACCAAGAAAATTTAAGAAGTCAGAAATTGTCGATGAAAAAACAATAAACAGTACTAATATTCCAAAGGCAGCAATTATTATGTGCGACGTCTTTTTAATGTTCAGCAACAGTAATACCACGGATACGGCCAAAAGCAATAGCGCCATCATAAATGCAGCTGAAAAGATTGTGTACACAAATAAGGCTATCAGAGCAGTAAAGATGATTTTATGTTTTTCAAGGGTGCCCGCTTTAATAGAGCCAAGAATTGCCACTACAGCGAACACCAACCCATAAACAAAGCCAAAACTACCTATTGCCAGCCCCTCTAGTCCTTGCATCAACTCCTCTCTTCCTGTCGCCAACACTCTCGCTGCCATCGGATCAAGGGCTAGTCCTCGCAAAGTAGTTATGCATGTCAAAACAATAAAGACCAACGAAAAAATGGTAAGTTTTTTGACCGCTTTCAAGTCATTTGCTTCCAGATAATAATTAAACAAAAGCATTGAAAATCCTAGCCGCATGTAGTTCAGCAGACGACCGACATCTGCCCCCTGCATATAACCTGTAATATAGAAAATAAAATAAGTCAACAGCCAAATATAAACACTGTATGACTTAATATTAGGAGTCACAAATGACCTATTAAATGCCCGAATATTAGAAATTGCAGCAAACAAAACCCATAACACAAATAATGGTGCAAAAATATACCTGCTTGAAGCTTCAGGAACAATACTAATTAAGATTATCCCGACAGCACTCAAATCGCGAAACATTTTAGGGATGGATAGTTCGCTTTTTCTTATGTAAGACGGCGAGAGAACCGCTGTTCTTGCAGTTGGTTCCATTATTTTCTACCTGCTTCCCTTATTAAATCAATTATACGATTGGCCTGAACTATATGATTCTTTTCCCGCAGCACAAACTCCTTTGCGGCAGCGCCTTTGGCGTGCAACTCTTCTTTTGGTAGACTTAAAATACGGGCTAACGTTTTAGCCATTCCTTCTACCGATTCATCTTCAAAAAGATAGACGTAGTCAAAATATTCTTCAGGCATCCCTGGTAATGGGGCAGTCAAAACTGGGGTGCCAGACGCCATATATTCCATGTTCTTTGAGGGAAAAGAGTACTTTGCAAACTCTTCACTGGACGACCTGGGATTAACTAAGAGAGTGGCCTTAAGCTGTTCTTTTACTACAACCTCATTTGGTACGACACCAAAATATCTGATTCTATGATCTAGCTTCTCATATCTTATTATCTCATCATCCATTTCCCCAGATCCAAATAACCATAACCTAATATCATCCATTTTTAATTTTAGGAGAGCCTCAATAAGCTTTTTTACACCATACTTTTCATGAAGAGTTCCTGCATAAATAATTATTCTTTCTTCGCACTTATTCTCCAATAGATTAGGCACATTCTTCATCGCCAAATCTACCATTCCCTCAATTACCACATATGGTTTATTATTAGGGTTTACAAGACCATTCATCTGCTGTGTCAATATAATATATGAATCGTATCTATACATAAAAAAATTACAAATTTTCCTATACAGACTGTAAGTTATAGACCTAATACTCGATTTTTGCACAGTATAGTTTTGCATATATTCAGGCAAATCTGTTACAATAGCTAAAGTCTTAACTCCACAAATCTTTGAAGCGAATAAAGCGGAAGCCGAGATAGTCAAACTCAAAAAATCACAGATAACAACTTTTTCTTGATTTTTTTTCTTAACGCTCCAAGCTATACAATTAATAAACCCACTTGTAAATACGAAGAAGTGTTTTAATATCGGAAAGTTAACAAGCTTTAAGTAATGGTACGTGATACTATTATCGACCTCTATATAAAAAGACATTCCCGGTTTTCTTTCAATATAACCATTGACAGGAGGCCTAGACATAACATAAACGCTTGCAGCTGAAATTTTCAAGCCCTTACTTAACAAACTATGAAATTTCTGAGCTTGCTGTTGTGGTTTTATACTACTATATTTAAAAATCTCTCTAAATTTACTATCTGAGCATAGAGTTGATACATATAAAATATTCATGTCTTTCTTCCTTTTAAGTCAATTTTTTAGTTGACAGTATGCGTAATTATGAAAGCGAGTTAGGGCGAGAGGATTATCTCATCTCTCTGCTGTTTGCGCTGACGGCGTAGTTGTCTGTCACAATAATTATGATTTTATAAATCTCTCTACATTAAGCGTAAATTTTCCATTATATCTTACAACCTCTTCAAAAAAAGATATTCTATCTTGCTCGTACTTTGCTACATCAAATTTCGTGAGATAATTTTCAATTTTCACCTCTACTGAATCGAACGAGTCCAAAACCAGCCCCAGTTTGTGTTTTTTTATTTGTTCAGCTAAATAAGTTCCTTCAAATGCTAACATAGGTTTGCCGTAAATAGCTGCATTATATAATCTATTTGGAAGTAACGTTCTGCTATTGATTGAATCATTCGGTATCAATATATTGATAAAATCAGAATTTTTATAAAGCTCGGATTCTTGTTCTTTTTCATACCTTCCAGTCAATTTAACATTACCAATTGTCTGATTTGTAGCATGATTTTCAATATCCTTGTTAATTGCGCCTTCTCCATGAAAATTCATAGCAATATGTTTTTTGTTTTTTAAAGAATTAATAAAATCAATATTAATCTTATAATCTCTTATAGATCCGATATAATTAATATTAATAAAATCCTTGTTTTTGATATCATCATCTACCTGTATTAGTTCATCCAAGCTTTCTATTTTAGTATTATGGTTTATAATGTACTTATTACTTTTAGGAAGCCATTCTTTATATCCAGGCGAAGATAAGACTGTAAAATTTGAATGTTCAATTGTTTTTTCTATATTAAAATACTTGATTATTCTATTATAGTCTCTAATATCAATAATATATTTATTACTGTACTCATTATACAGATAGCTCTTTAAAAAGAATACTAATTGTATACCAAATACCACAACCTTGTCGTAGTTATTCTTTTTAAGAATATTCAACACGAATCTACTATATTTAAAGTAATCTAAAAAACTTCTCTGGTGTCCAATCTTAGAATCTCTATATGTAAATTCGCTGTCTTTTTCAATTTTAAATCTATCCCAATTAATCACACTATAATCTACATCGATTTCATCAAAAATTTTGGTATAGTTACCTACATAAGGCATATATAGCATGTTTGAAGGGCATATTAATGCTATCTTCATGAGTTCTTCCCCCAAACAACTCTATTCACATAATCTGTATATGATAAAATAATTCTCAACACTTTATCAGACACATTAGGCATACTATAATCTGCTACCAATCTTAATGTATCTTTTGTTTGCGTTTCCAGTATTTCTAGTCCTTGAAGAATTCTCTCTTTCTTAAGCCCTACCATCATAACTGAAGCTTCTTCCATGGCTTCTGGTCTTTCATGAGCTTGTCTTATATTTAGAGCTTTGAATCCAAGAATTGATGACTCTTCGCTAATAGTTCCACTATCACTCAGAACAGCTTTGGCATACTTCTGAAGTTTTACATAATCATTAAACCCAAGAGGTTTCATAGTTTTAACTAATGGACTCAACTTTCCCAGCCTAAAAGTGAGTACAAACCTTTAAAAATCAAGAAGTTACGCGCACAATA
>DAIAOV010000139.1 GCA_027437055.1 Legionella sp.
ATCTATCATCCATTCTCTTTACGATCTATTGGATGATAGAAACCCAAGACATTTCTTAAAGCAACCCGATTGCCCTATTTCTACCCATAAAATAAATAAAACAGAAATAATCCTAATCTAATAATCTAATGAATTAACAGTTAAAAAATCTTTTAGAATAAAATAGTCATACACTATAGCGAACAAAAGTTAACTCATAAATATCCGATATTTATATGCTCTTTGATGTTCAAAAAAAGTCAATCCGACAGCAAAAACAACACGATTTCAAAATTGAGCTCACGTTAAATACACCTTTATGATATATTGCACGCCCAATGAGAATAATTATAAATGTGTAGGGGAAGCATAATGAAAAAGCGCATGACTATCATGGGAATAGCCTTGTTAGTTGTTTTCGGAGGAATCATTGCTTTTAACGTAATTAAGTCAATTATGATTAAACGATTCTTCGCCAGTTATACTCCTCCTGCAGTTAGTGTTTCATCTGCTGTCGCTCAAGAGGTAGACTGGCAGCCTATTATTAGCGCTGTAGGCAACTTCGTAGCAATGAGTGGAGTAGAAGTTAATGCAGAGGCATCTGGAAAGGTTGTAAAAATAGACTTTGATTCAGGTCAATATGTAAACAAAGGTGCACCTTTAATTACTATTGATGATAGTGTCGATCAAGCTTTGCTGATGTTTAACCAAGCAGAACTCACTCTTAAAGAATTAAATTATAAACGCCAAGCTGACTTATTTAAACGTGGCGCAACGCCGATCTCTAGTGTTGATGAAGCTAAAGCCAATCTGCAACAGGCTCAAGCTAAAGTGGCTCAAATTCAAGCACAAATCAATCAGAAACATATTACTGCTCCTTTTTCAGGTCGTTTGGGTATACGGCAAGTCAACCTGGGGCAATATGTAACTCCAGGGCAAACCTCAGTTGTATCACTGCAATCATTAGATCCCCTATTTCTTGAGTTTTATCTACCCGAGCAACTCTATAAACGCATTCATCTGAATGGAACTATTTTATTCAGAGTAGAAGGATTCCCTAAGACGCTCTTTGAAGGAACGATAACTGCGGTTAACTCCAAAATTGATTTAAACACTCATAACGTACTGGTTCAAGCCACTTTACCAAACTGCCCTGCGGATGCAATAAAAGATCCGGAGCATTCGCCACTGGTTACAACGCGTAAAGAAGTAAGAAGCAATAAGCTAATAGTAACCTGTAATAGTGACTTGAATGCAAAAAATCAAATTAAAAATTACGCATTTATTCCAGGAATGTTTGCTTCTATAGAAATCAATCAACCCGCTGAGCCCGGCACCATTATCGTACCATCAACCGCAGTGTCTTACAGTCTTTATGGTAATGCCGTTTACATCATAGAAAAAAATAAGGAAGGGAAAAAAGATCCTAAAGGCCAGGATGTCTTAACAGTAAATCGTGTCTTTGTTACTACTGGTGAGCAGCGAGGTAATTACACGGTCATCAAAAAAGGAGTTAAAGCAGGTGATGTAGTTGTTAGTACTGGAGACTTAAAACTTCAGAATGGCACTCCGGTAACTATTAACAACAGTGTTCCCTTAAATAATGAAAGTGATCCGAATAGTTTAGGACAATAATGCTTAACCGTTGGGCCAAGGGCCCAACCTACTTATATTTTGTAGGATAACTTATGAAATTTACTGATTTATTCATCAAACGCCCCGTTCTTTCCATAGTAATCAGTATGCTGATTCTTCTGTTTGGTATTAACTCAATTAATAAAATGCAGATTCGTCAATATCCACGTATGGATAATACGGTAATTACTATTATGACCAGCTATCCTGGTGCCGATGCCGATCTGATTGCTGGATTCATTACTTCTCCCCTAGAAAATGCCGTGGCTAGTGCTGAAGGTATCGATTATATGACCTCTTCTAGTGTACAGGGCTTAAGTACCATTACTCTCAATATCAAATTAAACTTTGATCCCCAAATTGCTTTTACCGATGTGATGAGTAAAGTACAGCAAACCATTAACCAATTACCTAAAGAAGCACAACAACCGGTTATTCTTAAAAAGTCAGATTCATCGACGGCTTTGATGTACATTAGTCTTGATAGCAAAGAAATGACCCCGCAACAAATTACTGACTATGCAACTCGCGTCGTTCAGCCCCAACTACAAACTGTTGATGGTGTAGCAAAAGCAGAAATCTTAGGCGGCGCCACCTATTCTATGAGGATATTTCTTGATCCTATAAAAATGGCAGCCCTTAATGTGACACCAGCAGATGTTTCTGCAGTACTCGCTAGTAATAACTTTTTAACTGCTGCGGGTAGCACCAAGAGTGAATACGTCGCGATTAATATGACCGCAAAAACGGATTTGAATAATGCGGAGGCATTTAAAAAACTCATAGTCAAATCAGATAAAGGTTCTATAGTTCGTTTGCGTGATATAGCTAAGGTAGAGTTAGGCTCTCAAAGTTATGATAGTTCAGTCACTTTTAATGGTAAAAAAGCGGTCTTTATCTCTATTACACCTACACCAACGGCAAATCCTCTCACCGTAATTAGTGACACACGTAAAATAATGCCGTCTATTGTCAAGGAGTTTCCACCATCATTAACCGGTACTATCGTCTATGATGCTACAGATTTTATCAGAGCCTCAATTGCAGAAGTAGAACATACCATTATAGAGGCGGCACTTATTGTAATTGTTGTTATCTTTTTATTCCTTGGCTCAGTACGCTCTGTTTTAATTCCAATTGTCACTATCCCATTATCGCTGGTTGGCGTGTGCACCTTAATGTTAGCTTTGGGATACAGCATCAATTTGCTCACTCTCCTTGCCTTTGTGTTGGCAATCGGCTTGGTAGTGGATGATGCTATTGTCGTTGTAGAAAACGTACACCGCCACATAGAGGAAGGGAAAAGTCCCTTTGATGCGGCCCTTATAGGAGCCAGAGAAATAGCCACACCAGTTATATCCATGACTATTACCTTAGCGGCAGTTTATGCGCCTATAGGCTTTATGGGAGGATTAACCGGCGCCTTGTTTAAAGAGTTTGCTTTTACCCTCGCCTCTGCCGTTATTATTTCAGGCATCATCGCTTTAACCTTATCACCAATGATGTGTTCTAAGGTGTTAACCAAGGACAGTACTAGCGGAAAATTTGTTCATTTCCTTGATAATCAATTTAATAAACTGAGAGCAGTCTATCAAAGAATTTTACATGGTTTATTAGAAACTCGAATTATCATGCTGCCATTTGCTGCGGTCGTTATCCTAATGTTGCCTTATCTTTATCTGCATACTGCAGCTGAAACAGCCCCCGATGAGGATCAAGGATTCTTTTTTGTCATGGCTGTTGCTCCTCAATTTGCAACCTTAAATTATGTAGAAACATTTACTAAACCTTTTGATGCCATCTATAAAAGTTTCCCAGAGACAGCAAATTATTTTACTGTTAATGCAAGCCAACCTGTATCAGGTATGGTGCTAAAACCTTGGGATCAGCGAACTAAAAGTCAATTTGCGCTCAAACAGCCTTTACAAGATAAACTATCAGAAATTACTGGCCTTAATGCTTTTGCTATAGTTCCTCCCCCACTTCCAGGTGGCGGTGGTGGTACACCAGTCCAGTTCGTTGTAAAAACCACTAACGACTTTCAAAGTTTATTTGATGTCTCCAATAAATTAGCTGAAAAAGCGAGAAATAGTGGTTTATTTATTTACGTTGACAACGCACTGAAATTTAATCAGCCACAAATAGAGTTTTCCATTAATCGATCGAAAGCATCAGAAATGGGATTAGATATGCGTACCATAGGAAGTAGCTTAACCAGTGCTCTATCAGGTAATTATGTAAACTACTTTAATTTAGAAGGAAGAAGTTATCAGGTCATCCCTCAGTTAAATCGTAAATTTCGCTTAACGCCAGAACAGCTGGGACAAATTTATGTGAAAACTATGTCCGGTACAATGGTTCCGTTGTCGACCGTAGTAACGCCTACAGAAAAAACCCAACCTAATGCGGCAACTCATTTCCAACAACTCAATTCGGCTACGATTCAAGCAGTAATGATGCCAGGAAAAACCTTAGGTGAAGGATTACAGTTTTTACAAAACGCTGCAGATGAAACATTACCTAAAGGGTTTAACTATGATTATGGTGGTGAATCAAGACAATTTATGCAAGAAGGAAGCGCCCTACTCTTCGCATTCTTGTTTGCCATTATTATCATTTACTTAGTTTTAGCAGCGCAATACGAGAGTTTCCGTGATCCTTTAATTGTACTAATTAGTGTGCCCATGTCTATTTGCGGCGCTTTGATTCCGCTTAATTTAGGCTTAGCTAGTATTAATATTTATACTCAAGTAGGATTGATTACCCTTATCGGCCTTATTAGTAAACACGGAATTTTAATTGTTGATTTCGCTAATCATCTACAGAGAGAGAAAAATCTTGATAAACGAGCAGCGGTAGAAGAAGCTGCCGCTATTCGTTTAAGACCTATATTAATGACAACGGCCGCTATGGTTTTTGGAGTACTTCCCTTGCTTATTGCCAGTGGCGCTGGAGCTGTCAGTCGCTTTGACATAGGTTTGGTTATCTCTGCTGGATTACTGATTGGTACCTGCTTTACTCTGTTTGTTGTGCCTACAATGTATACTTATATTGCAGAAGACCATCGAGTGAAGCATGATGAACCGATGGGTGAAGGTGATTAAATCCGTAGATCGGGCAACAAATTGCCTAATGGCACTACCTTAAGGCACTCACCCTATTCACTACGTCCCTCGGCTTGTCCGAGGGCTCCAGGAATCTCGCTCCGAAACTAGAGCAATGGATCCCGTCGCGTCGGCAAGTGGGTAAATCAAACATCCACTACCTAACGGTCGCGGCGATCACAGCGGAAGGAAAAACAAAAATTTCCTTCTAAAAGAATGATTTTGGAAAACATTAGCCCCCGACTTCTATTAAAGAAGCTAACCTGGCCCCATAATCCAGGTCCAAAACCAAGTCCGATCCCAGATTACAGCGTTAGCATGGCAAATCCAGGCTCATACTAATTGATATTTAATTTAATTTGGGAGTTTCTAAAAGCGCCAATTGTTCAATATCATCCATTTCTCCTACATCATTAATTTGGTTTCCACGAAATAAAATATCGAGATCAGAAAAAACCTTCTTCAGATTAAACAAATGAATTGCTCCCTCTCTCCCTATCTTATTGAACTGTATTCTAAGCTCAGTAATTTTTTCAAAATCTCTTAGCTGTTCACTTAGAATAGCTGCACCTGTATCAGTAATATTATTTCTATCCAGATCAATTATGGTGGCGGTAGGTTTATATTTTTTGATCGTTTCTATTATTTCTTTGATTTCATGGTCATTGATTTTCATACCTTCTAAATCTACTCTATTCGGACTACCAGTCATTTTTTTCAATATTTCTTCTCTCATTATCGCCTCCAATATTTTTCAATATTCCATAATATTTTTTAATTATACTTCATTATTTATATTCTTAGTGTAGTGAATCATGAGGCCTATCCTTAAATAGAGGGGTTTGAATTCATTTTGGAAAGGTATTCCTCTTGTTGCTTAAACATATCCGCTAATGCTTTTTCCGAAGAAGTTTTGAAGCCGAATTTTTCAGTGAGCCAGCCTTGCGCTTTCTTTAGCACATCATATTCATATGAAGTCTCTAATTTCGTTTTTAAGTCAGCCAATTCTCTTTGTGAGGTAGTTTCCTCAATTTGATTTCTAAAATCTTCTAAAATTTTTGTTTTTAAATGATCCCCCTTCAAAGTACCGTATTTGTTTTTAAAAATTTTAAATTCATCTGAACTTTCAGATTTTTCAAATGATACATTGGATAGATCGGCAGTCCGTGTTTTGTGATCTCTACCAGACAAAGGGTCTGAAACTTTATAATCATAGGTATTCTTTATCCGATAAGCAGCCACGTCAAATATGATACAAGGGTCATTTCCAAAGGCTAACTTACGCTGGCTTCCCTTTTGCTGTGGAAAATTTTCTTTGCACCCGGATAGTGAATACTTAGGATCAACATGCGTTACATCAGTCCCAATACATAGGCTTTGACATAGGGAGATACTGTTGGATACAACCACGTGCGACGTCGGCAACCCCAATAAATAAGGATACTTCTGTGTGAGCTCCTCATAATTATCATTAGCAATCCCCCACCGATGATCAAGACATACATCTACTGCTGTTAAGAAGGGAGTTCCCCCTGGCGTCTTACAAGGAACTATATTATTAAAAGAAAATTCTTTGATGTCTCCATTAACCGTTATTTGAGGCATAGATCCAAGCGATCTTAATTTATCTAATACCGGAAGTGTATTGAAATCACCTAACTCATCCGCTTGAAGTGGTTTAATAGATCTGTACACCCCAGTTAAGAGATAATGTACTTAAGTGGAGAAAGTAATGACGAAAAGAA
>DAIAOV010000013.1 GCA_027437055.1 Legionella sp.
CTTTAGCTTGTAAGCTAATCTTATCCGTACCAACGATTTGTTCAGGATCTTGCTTCACGAATGCACGACAAGAAGTTTGAAATGTAAGCAATGATTTTTTCAACTCAGCGTCATCCCAACCAGGCAACTGATTAAAACCAACTTGCCGAAAAGTAGGTTTCGGAGATAAACACCACCAGACTAATACACCCAAAGCAATTAGAGCAAGGGCGGTTGTAACATAGATATATTTCGATTTCATAGCGGTCAATTTTTACACATGATGAATTAAATTGCAACTTAAAATTACTTTTTTTAACGCCCTAAATAAAAAATACTCTTATCTTAATAAAGAATTTATTTGTTCTTTCAATTAGTTATTAAAATCAATTGTAGCTTTTCGATAAGTCCGAGTAAATGAAATTTCCCTGCACAATACAGTACGTATAACAAATTGCCTGGCAGCTATAGGCCATGAACTAAACGAGTTATTGCACTCCCTGAGCCAAATGCTTCAATGCATTGATGTAGGCAAGAAAGTTCCGTAGTTCATTACTGTCAATTTTGATATAAGTAGACTTTAACTCTATGGTGGTAAGCATCTCTTGCAACTGCTGACTTAACTCTTGCCCCGCAGCTACATCATGATGCTCATAAAGAACCACTAATTTTTTCTCAATGGGAGATAATTCTAGCTCAAAAAGCCTTGCGGTTGCCTCCGCTTTACCCCTATCTATAGCCAATAACATATGGCTTATAGTTGCTTGGATAAAAACTAAAGATTCAAACCGTCGACTGAGTTCCGTTAATTTATTTTGTTTTTTTACATTGAAGCGCGCATCGGTCAAAGACTCAATCAAACCACGTGAATTCCAAAATAAACTAGCTAAATCATGCAAGGTAATTTCGTTTCCGGTGGTACTCAGTATTTGATTTAAATTGTATGATATAAAACGATATAGCTTATTAAGATAACGATTCAAAAGAGTGAGAACATCCGAACGCCATAAAACATTAGCCACTAGAAAGCTGGATATTATCCCAATAAAAATCCCTCCCAAACGTTGTAAGGGCGGAGCCAATGAAGCAGGAGGCCCTCCTTCTTGAGCCAACGAAATAACCAATGCAATATTTGCTTGTAACCCTATATAAGCATATTTAGGAAATTTAAACATAAGATAAGAAAAAGCCCAGACAGAGAAAAACAAAACGATGCTGAAATCATACAAATCCATGGCGCACATAAATAAAGAAAATAGAGCAATTCCGCCCCCAAGACAGCACCCTATAATTCGGTGAAAACTGATATTGGTCATTTCAAAAAGATTTTTCCGTATAGAAATCACTAAACTACTGATAATACCGTTCAGACCGCCGGGCCAATTAGTAATCATCCAAAAAATCAATGCAAGAATGACTGCTAATCCGGCTTTAATAGAATGCTTCACCAAATCCCAATCGGAGCGTAATCTTTGCTTTCTATTAATTAATTTAAATGGAGGGATGTCCCTAGCTAAAGAACCAGTTAATAGAGAGTAGATACGGGAAAAACAGTGATTAACCTGCTCTAAAAAATGAATGAACGAATGAATAAACTCGTTTTTTACCAGAGGATGTTGCTCTTGACTCAATTGCTTTTCTAAAACAGCAAGCGCATCTGGGGTTTTTAAAGCAGCCATAGGTGCCAATTGATGAATAAAAGAGGACTGTAATAAAGCTAAATCGTCTTGTATCGCTGAAAATATGGGTTCAATTGGTATTGACTTCAATACAATGAAGTCTTCCTGCTGGGGCGAGGTAATGATTAAATATTGTAGCTGACGCGATAGATCGTAGAAAGAATCTAAAAATGCCCGCAACAAATCAGTCTTTTCTTTAGTAACCCCTATTTCATGGTTCAATGCCGCGATAAGTTCCACAGCTTTACGTAATTTCTTTTTTATCTTTAAATTACTTTGCGCCACGGCACCAAAGTCAGCTCCTTCACAGCTTAAATGCTCTGATAATTGCTTAAACTCAGCAGAAAAATCATCAAAAATCCCGCGAACCTGTACCCCAATATTATCCTTTAAATGATTGGGGAAAATAGAATAAGCGCTGAGCGCTGAAACCAATACACCAATGCCAATTTCAACAGGTCTCCAAATCGCAACAAAAAAGGCATTTTGTGGTTGTAGCGCTAATTGAGCAATAATTACAAAAGCACATAAAGCGCCTAACAAATAAGCATAGCCATAAGTACTAAAATTATAATAGTAAATGGCCACCGCCATGATTAAAAAACAAGAAAGTAAATACAATAGGAAACTATTAACAACCAGACCCGCAACATAAAAACCGAGAAAAGCACCAAGAATAGTCCCCACAATACGCATTGTGGCTTTATCAATGATACTTCCGGTATATAAATTAGTGATAATAACCACGGTCATTCCAGACCAATAAGGTGTTTGCAGATGAAAATAAAAAGAAATAAATACAGCAATCAATGCAGCGCATGCTGTTCTTAATGCCGCCCTATTTTCTATGCTTTTAGGCCAAAAGAAGGACACTAAATCACCTATAGGTAATAGTTGTTGCACTAGCCCCTATGCGCATAGGGTACTCATCAGTTAAATCATCAATATAGATACGGACAGGAAAGCGTTGAGCGATTCTGATCCAATCTTCGGTGGCCTCCATATAAAGCAATGTTGATGGGGCTACACTTCCACTTTGTACTCTATTAATACCCCATCCTATACTAGCCACATGTCCATGAAACACTTTTCCAGGGTACATATCAATCATAATTTCAGCCTTATCTCCAGGCTTAATAAGGCGAATTGCAGTCTCCCTATAACGAGTTACTACCCACCATTGATTAGTCTCTACCAAAGCAAATAACCCTTGCCCTGCTTCAATGTATTGACCTTTCCGCAAGTTAAAATTGGTCACATAACCGTCTTCTGGAGCAATTAAAGTAGTGTGGTTTAATAAATAGTTTGCATGGTCCAATTCCGCTTGAGCCGCCAAAATTTCGTTATCATCTAAGTTGATTTGTGCTATTTTTAATCGTTGCTCCGATTCGATAATCGCCGCTTCCTGTTCCTTTATTTTATCAGCCAGATTGATAAGCGTTATCTTAGCTGTATCTCCTTTTAACACTAATTTACTGTATCGATCATAATGATCTTGGCTAAGGCTCAATTTGATTTGATCTTGTTTGAGTTGTTGCTCTGCTTTGATAATGGTCAATTTTTCATTTTCATAATTTAACTTAGCGATATTTAACTTAGCCTTAGCCTGTTGTACAGCATAAAGATAAGGTAAAGGATCTATTTCAATTAATTTTTCGCCTTTTTTGACCTTCTGATTTTCTTTGATATAGAGCTTTGTTACGGGTCCTGAAACTAAGGGAGAAACATTGACTATATTGGCTGAAACATAGGCATCATTGGAACGCGTATCATAATAGGCAAAATAACGATAAGCGCCATAACCAATTAAGAATAAAGCAATAACGCTTAGTTGCGGCCAATATTTAAATTCAGAAAGTCTGAACGAACCCATCCACAAGCCTTGTTTATTAATGATGATCGCATACGATACAACGTAGATAAGTATTTCTCAAGTTGTTCCTACGAATTAGTATCTAGCTTACGGATTGTATTTTCAATATCGTCAACTTGTTCCATACTGGCGGTCTTCGCTTGAAAGAAACGCCACTTTGTTCCTTCTTTTGGTGGACTAAAGGTTATATAAGCTAAAATCACATTAAGGATATCAAGCAGTGCTTGTTTAAACCCGCGATGGGTATTTAAAACAGGGGCGGCAGCATCAATTGCCTTGTTACAATTTTGTTGATACCGCGCTATATCAGGATTTTTTTGAGAGAAACAAGTCACTGATTCTTTATGAAGCGTCTGATAGAGATTAAACGCAGTCCTTGCGACGTCTGTATAAGCAGGATTTTTAATTCCATGCATCGCGTGCTTACAAGCAAGGATTCTTAATAACCCTAATTGATACAATATCTGTTGTTGCGGCTGTTTTATAACATTTTTATCTTGATTTTTGTACTGCACCTCCAAAGCATCTAGCCATTTATCTCGTTCTGATTTTGATAAATTTTTATGGTTTAATGCACATTGTAAACTATCAAAATCATCGGTCTTCTCAAGTACGACAAGCAATTGTTTTTCTGTTAGCCAGCCCCAATTGCTAATCCTATAATTGTAATGAGGATTTGTGCTCAAAGCATCTGCTATTGAGCTTGTCATTTCTGGATGATTTAGCAAACGTGCAATCTGCGTGGAATCTTTTGCTTGACTCAGTAACTCCTTCATTTGTTCTTTTGAATGAATCACCTCCGGCACATTCGACTGTTGCTGAGCCTTTCTAGTTGCGTCATGAGTCGTGTCACTCGGCACAGAACTCTTTTCTTTACTCCGTAACTCCTTCATTTGTTCTTTTGAAGAAGCGACGTCCGACCCAGTCAATCGTTGCTGCTTATCTTTAGTAGAATGATGAGTAGTGCCGCTCGGCCCAGAGTTGTTTGCTTTATTCCGTAACTCATTCATTTGTTCTTTTGAAGAAACCATGCCCGACCCAGTCAACCGTTGCTGCTTATCTTTAGTAGAGTCAGGAGTAGTGTCACTCAACAGAACCTTATCAGGCTCTTCTTGATCAAAAAGACGTAGTAGTTGGGATTGCATTTGTTTACTTAAATTATTTTCTTTAAGAGCTTTCTCGAACAAGCTCATTTGATTATTTTTCTTACATACTTCCTTTATTGAAATAATAATCTCTTTCCATTGTTGATTTTCGTCATTTTCTTGGGAAAATCGTTTCAATGTCGTATCTAAGAGGGTGCGAAGAACTTTCGGATTATTACTTGCTTTTTCCAGAATCTTTTTTGCGGCCTGAGTTGAGAACCACTTGTTGGCTATTGTAGTAAGCAATATGACTTCGTTAGCTTGATTATGAGCAATAGACGAACTTATAACAGTATTCAGTACTGATTCATCACAGAATGGATTTTCTAAAATAAGTTGAGTTAATCGCTTCTCCATTTCCTTACCTTTTATGGTAGGATGTAAACGAAGCAACAATAAAGCATGCAAATTAATCGCAGGAGCAAATTGTTTAGTAAATTCACTAAGAGGCATATTAAAGTATTCTTCAAGAAACTTCTCTTCCTCCGGTGTTAGTTGGCTTAAAAACGTACTTTTTTCATTGGGATTCACCAAATAATTAATGATATTGTCCAGTCTTGTTGAGAATAGCTCAAGGTGCTCCTGTACATAGCCAAGAGCACTAAGAGACAGAGAAAATTGTCTTTGTAATTGATTAATATTAAGACTTTCTTTATTCCATTGCTGATTGATGTGGTTAAACACTGCGGCAACTCGAGAATACTCATCCACATCAGCAGGAATCCTATTAGGAACTATTTTTTTCCAATCAACTTGGCTTAAATCCTCAAATCGATGATAAGCAATATAAGTAAACCCCTCTTTATTTTCTTTTGATAATAATTCTAACTGAGGTAACTCGATTCCACTTCCAGGACGACTATGCATTAATTCTCTTTTAAAAAGATCAATTTTTTCAGTAGTCTTCTCTTTCAACCAATAGAATCTATTTTGAGTTAAAAGATTTGCAATTTCCCCATTAAAAAAGCGCACTTGTTCTCGTAAAGATAAATAGTGCTCGTTTTGCAACATACCTGCTGGTCTTTTTCCACCGATCACTGTATCTAAGCTAGTGGAGAGCCAGCTGCCTTCCAATAATTCAATCTTCTCAGTTAGTCTCTCCACCTCTTGTGGTGTAATAATCATGGCCTGTAGTTGCCCTTCTTGCATATAGTACCAGGTCACCCATGCAGGCTTTAGAAAGCCACCAGTATATTTTGTTTGATATAAATAAACTTCTGCATAATTTTTACTGCCCCGTATTTGATTGCTAAACAAATCAGTTGGTGTATCAGAGGAACATAGGGCATTTAAAGATAACGAATAATTATCTAGGTCTATTTTTTCAGTAGAACGCAGATCGACCTCTTTTTTTTCTGATAAGCTAGAATCAAAAACTTCACGAAAAATGGCTAATTCTACTGTCATCTGTACCTGGCTCTGAGTCTGAATTTGCACTTCCAAACCAAAAGAATCATTTTCAGTTGCGTCATACTCTTGCAAACAATGTGGTAAAGACGTATCAATAATTCCTTGTAACTCAGGGGCAATTCGTTCACTGTCTTTCACTTTGAAAGGAATATCGGCTAAAGTTAAGCATGCGTGCCAATTTGCTATCAATTGTTCTTTATGACGCTTAAGAATGTCCGCTGCGGCTTGTTTCTTATGTAATGCTCCATACAGTTCAAAGAAACTCTCTGATGGTTTATCCACAAGAAAGGGTTTAAATATGCGAGCTAATTCTCTTTTCTTAGCTACTTCTTCTGAAGGAATTTTTCGAATAATTGAGAGGCATTGGCGACGTATTAAATTATTCATTTGTAATTTTGCTGCTAGCAAATTATCGTCGAGCAGCGCAAGATTATCGTTTTTTGTGAAACATTGAATCAACTCATTGTATTTAATGTTTCTCAATCTCTCTGGAACAATAATTTCTATGGTTCCATCAAAAGGCAATCCTCGCATCCGCATGCTACCCTGTAAGAATGCTTGCAACAATGTTTTTTCATCAACAAGAACTTTAGCCTGAGCTTTATTTCCTTGAGTAATATCAGTACCAACTGTATGCGCCTGATCGTAATAAGTAAAACGTTGATCTGGGGTTGAATTTAACAAACGACTGATCTCTTTTTCATCAGTCGTTTTCAATACTATAGGCTTATTGGGTTCATTAATATCAATTGCACATAAGACTTGATTCTTATCAAAATAAAGCACATGTCTTATCGTGTTATTGGACACAGTACGATAAAAACCAGCAATTTCTTGGGCAACCGTACTATTATTAACGCCTTGAAATGTAGCGCATACGTCAATAATTGCACGAGTATGCTCAGACGCTTTAGGTGTTTTCGTTCCCAAGGTTTCTGGGATAGTTAAAATACCTTTAATGAATTGAGAGACATTTTGATAATCTAAATTTTTAATTGCTGTATTTTTGCTGCGAATGACTTCAATAACGTACCCATCTGTACCTAGAGATGAGGTCTTGTTGTATTTTAAACGCTGATGAAAAGTAGTATGATTTGATGGAGTTCCTGATACTGCCTGAGTGCTACGATACATATCCACATGATTGAACGAGTTGCTGGAAAAAGTTTCCCCTTCTCGTTGTACTTGCACCAAAGCGTCTTCTTCCAAAATATCAAAAATAAGTCTTGGCTGATGTTGGAAATGAGCATGCAGTTTTTTTAATTGATCTGATTTCTTCAAATCAACATCACTCAGTTTTAAACCTAAGGGAGCAGCTAAAATATTAAATTCCTTGGCTGTTGGTGTGTCATCAAGGTGTTTTAAATCCATATCATGAAACAGCTCTTTTCGTGCCATGATTAACCATTGTTCCATCTTGTAGACTAATAATTTTTGACTAATACCATTAATCAGCATCATTTGTGCAGCGTAGTTAAGTGATTCGAGTTGATTTCCAAAGCGATTCTGCTCATTCACTACATTGTTAGCAGCATAGGGAAGTGCTAAAGTCTGTTGTATCCCGTTTAAGCCTTTGCGTTTTGAAGGGCCATAATTCTCATTAAGATTACGAACTAAAGTTTCTTGTAATAAAACACCAACCTGTTGCTTAAAAAAACCAAGCATTTCTTTTTCTTGAGGACTCGCGTTAACCACTGCCAAACAGGGCTGATCTGCTTTGTTTGTAAGATAGATGACCAGTTCATCCTTAATTTTTTGTCCGTATTTTTGTTCAGCGAGTTCCGCAAAAGGATAGAGGGGACTTTTTTTATCTGAAAGTAGTTTATTGGCTAATTCATTCTTGAATTGAGTCCAATCATAGTTCGAGCTTAACGTAGGTGCTTCGACAATAAATTTCCGATCAATCAATTTAAATAACGCAACGGTATTCTTTATCGCATCAAGTCGAACAGGTTGCGTATCTGCTCCAGTGTAATTGAGACGCTTCTTAATTGATAACCCCTGATGCGCCTCATCAATAATGCAATCACCATGATAACGAACAAGCGAAGTAATTTTATCTAACCAATAAATTTGTTGTGTACAAACCGCATCTATCGGACCTTCTTTTTCTAGAAGTTCAATGTATTTGAGTTCTAGTGACTGCATGGCCTCACCAGTAGTCACCAGATAGTTTTTATTCGTCATCACTTCAACAAACATCTTGTATATTTGTTCAAGGCGTTGGGGTGATGCATTGCTGTTGCGATTAAAATCAAAACGGTATGCACGCTTTCCATATAAGCGTTGCGAGGTACGATTCAAATCTTCATAATTGGTTTCTAATAAGGCCTGAGGAACTTCAACAATAACCAGGTTATTTCCCCGGGCTTTCACTTCTGCAAGAATGGGCAGAATGACTTTAGATTTCCCCCCTCCCATAATAATTTTTTCAACAACTTCATTGAAACCACGATCATCTTCTGCAGAAGCCAGCAATTCTTTAAGAGCGCTCACTTGCCTATTGTGTAATAAGATCTGTTCTTCATGCTGCAAAAGTACAATGGCCGGGATATCTAAGGCAGGAATTTCCGAGCGAGCTAACAAATCTAAAGCCGTAACCGCACTATTCAAATCCGCTGTAGTTCCAGCCTCGTGCAATTTGGTTTTAATTTTTTCTGCTGATTGATGGCAAATACCTTTCACCAAAGCACGATGAATTGCATCATGCAGTTTTTGTACTGTACCAAGACTTAAACCCGTTTTTGCTACACTATAGGCTTGATCTGCTTTAGTATAGATAGAAAGTAAATCAGCTTTTGTTAAAGTGGCTCTGGCTCTAGATTCTTTTTCAATGGCCCAGGTTCGAGCTAAATCCGCATCGTCCGGACCTTGATTAGCAATCTGTAGTGCCTCAGCCCAGAGTTGATCTAATTCCCCTGCAAGTAGGGTCGATGATTTGTTGGCAGATTGTTGCAATGCGTGTAATAGAACTCCATCGCCAAGCAACGCTTTTGCTAACTCTTTTCTTTTTGTTTCGGTAGTAATAAGTATTTTTCCTGCCCGTTCTTCAATAGCAAACTCTTTATCAAACCCTTGGCTAGGTTCATTACCTAAATTTCCTAGCTGTTCTGCAAGATCATCTTGAATCTTTTGGTAAGCAGCTATCAACGCATCACAACTCGATTTTGTTGGACTAAAATGAATTGTTAATTGTTTATCAATACCCATATGTTCTATTAAGCGCTGAGTGGGTAGAATCGTTGTACTGATTGGCTTATGAATCTGATGTTCATATTCAGCGATAAGCTGTTCTGGGGCCGCTAAAATTTTACTGTAAACGTCTTTCGCTTGATAAACTTGAAGAGGAGGGACACGATAATCTTTTACCTCAGTGACCAAACTTGAAAATAGGTAATAATTGTTAATTTTTATTTTTTCCTGATTATGCGCCGCTCGATACAAGACATTACATAAAAATGGAATATGAGAGCTTTGTGCATTAAATGGTACGTGGCGTTGTGCTATTAAGGTATGGGTGCAAAAATCAAGTAACGCTTTGCTTAACTCATCGTTATGAGTAGCCGCTATATGCAAATAGAGAGGAAAATACTCAATAAAATCATCATCGCTTATTGTTGACGAGAGCAGCTTCACTGCTTGCTTAAGACGCTTTTGGCTTTTTATGGCATCTCGATCCATGAGAACATCGGTTACAGAATTCTTATGTATCCTTTTAAGTGCTAATGGTTTTATTTGAAAATCATTTGGTAAAGATAAGTCAATTGCTATTAATTCAAGTTGTGTAGACTTAGCCGCAATTTGTTTTATTTTTTTAAGTTCCTCATCAGTATCTGCCAACCTCTTTCTCTCAGACCTTGATAATTCACCTATTTTTTTTTGTGCAATCAACGCATTTTTTTCCTCCATGACCGCCTCAAGGCTCAATAGCGTCCATTGATAGCCAAGAGCACCTAAAGGTTTATGTTCAGGAGGTAATGATTGATGGTAATAGTCCAATAAGCGTTTACGTTCTAATTTTGAAAGCTGATATTGATGTTCAAGATACCGCCCCATAGTTTGAAATTGACTAAACGTATTATAAATGGTTTCGGGAAGTTGTTTTAAAAAGCGAGTTGTCTCTTCAAATTGATATTTAGCATATAAAGCATTAGCATCGCCTTTGGAAACATCCGGAGCATTTAAGTCAAATGTACCGTCTTGCTGCAAGTAATCAGATAAAAGACTCATCGCTTTAAGTTTGCAAGCAACAAAAGGAGGTGTGCCTCGAGTAGAGTCATTATTATCATTCAGAAGATAAGGTAAATCATTGCATATCCACTGAATGTACTTTAACTCATCAGGATCACCTTTTAATCCCCCCAACCGCTTCGTACACTCATCAAGAATTTTCCAAGCTTTCTCAGATTGATTGGTTACCAAATACGTATAGGCTAGATAAAGGGCATCTGCCGAGCTATCAGCAACCGGCTCATTATTTATTAATTGAAAGCTGACATATTGTTCGTTATTTTGAAAATCCCACAGCGGCTTTTTACTCAAATGCTCTTTCTTACAGATATCATCAACAATCCCTTGCGCGATAACATTGTTTTTATCATGGACTACAGGATGAAAATCACTCACCACCCCATCTTCTACCCCATAAAATCGCATTTTAGGCACTAAAACACGACGTTGCTCTTTTCCTTGCAGCACAAGACTTGCAACTGATTGATGAATGGGTGAAACGTTATCAATAAGCTGCTCTCCTGTTCCCTCATGGGTAATCATTCGCGTTTTTTTATCAATCTGAAAATGAAGACCATACCGTGGTAATTGCACCAAGGTCTGCTTTGTATCACCGTGAGCGATGATAAAATGATTACTTTCAAAGGAGTTAAATGCCATCATTTCATCAAGAGTCAGTGTGACTAACGGAAACCGTCGATTTAATCTCCTCTCCTGAATGGGTATTATCTGATCATTAATATGGGCATATGTAGGAACCTGATTACGGACCAAAAGACCTTGTGTCGTATCGGAAGAATTGACATTTTTCCAGTAGTTCATGGTGCCATCAGTCAGAATGGAAGGAAGATCTGTGTTTATAGAACCCATGGATTCATTGGCATAATAAGATTCATGTTGCTGAGTTAATGCCTGTAATTGATAACGAGCCGTTTCGCCGTCAATAGTCCAATCTTTTTCAATCGTTAGCTTATCGTTTTTATAAAATAAATGAACATTTCCTTCTTTATTTCGTATGATAAAATAAGTGTTGTCGACATTAGCAAGACACGTCGTTAGATCGTGTAAACCTAATTGCTTAACCAAAGGATGGCGCTGAATTGCTAATGGTAGGCTTCTTCCAACTAGCCCTTCTTCCAAAATAAGGCCTTTGAGTGCATTCACTTTAAGTTCAGTGCCTGACTTCATCACCAGTGAATAGTTGGGAAATTTTCCAGTAAAACCCTGTTCTAATGACACTCCCAAACTAAGTAATGCGCTTTTCACTCCTTCCCTCAAACGCTCTTCAGGTTGTTGACTAGCAAACAGTTTCAATTTCCCTGTAGCCGCTTCAACTTCAGTACTATGAGCCGCATCTTCAAGTATTAACGGATTGGCATACTTATTGATATAAAAATAAGACCTCATCGCCTGATCCAATAGCTCAGTAGAGGTATCTCCTCCTTCAATACACGCCACCGTGGCTAAGAAAAGGTATTGTTGTAATACATAAACTACATCGGGATCAGAGACTAAAGACAGTTGCTTTGCCAAATCTTCTTGCATCATGTGCAATCGTTTAGATCCCTCCAGGGGATGAAGCTGAGCATAATAACGACTCACTAACAGATCTAAACGAAAAAATAGTAATGATTCGCGTGTATGGCATCCCTGTTGAGCAAAATAGCGTTTACCTGTTTTTAGAAAATTATCGAATTGTGATATAAATCCTTCTTTAGTTAATGCATCAGCTAAAAGTCCAGGCTGAAACAGATTGGCTTCAACATAACGTTGATCATTTGGATCACTTAATTTACTAGTCCGCAAAGTAAAATAGTCTAAGGTTAATGCAATTTGCATTGCAGGATTTCCCCGCAAATGATAATAATCACGAGCAACTACGTCCGGGGTAGTAATTTGCTGTCTTTCTTCTTTATGCCTTTTTAATTGAATTGCATTTGCGGTTTCGAATGAAACATCTTTTCTTTTCCAAGCATCCACCTCTGAAGCATCCCTTTCTAAAGCTTCGCGTGCCGCTGAATCACCTAAATTATATTTGTCCGTTGTCGTTGTCATCATCGATTCATAGCGAAGGGAACCGATGTATAGTGGAGAAACAATTTCTTTGCTATTGGGATCAAAGTTCAATGGCTTATCAAATGCTTTGTGATAGTTAAAATAAGGATTAATTGCTTGGCGAAGTTTTGACTCCTGAAAATAATGTGCTTGGAGCTTATCGATTAATGGTTTAAATTGTTTACCTAAGGTATGTTTCTGGTCAAGATGTGAGATGATCATAAACAAAGACTCGACCTTGCACTCTCTAATTACCTGATGCTCTTTGGAAACATTTAAGCCATAAGTCTTTTGATATAAATCAAATAACTGAGAGTTCAGCTCTGGCTCTGTGTTCATAATGCCTTGGTAATAGGCCATAACTTGTTTCGCGCTGATAGCAGGTGATATTTCTTGAAAACGCTTTTTTAAAGAACATATTCGTTGATCCGCATAGGCATTATTCGTTGCTTCGAAAGGATTTCGTTCACGTTTCGCAATCAGTGTTTGCATTATTATATTGCCAAACGGAGCATATGAAGGTAACGCAAGGCCGCCCTTTTTGGGTTTTGAAAAAGCAATAGTCGCTTCATACGCGTCTATCTGTAAGGACAATACACTCAAACAAAGATGATTAAAAAGAGGAATTTGTGCTTTTTGCAGCCAAGCACCACGCAAATTATTTAAGACTTCCTGTAACGTATTCATTTCTGCTAAAAACGCTTGATAATCCCCAACATTTTTAAGTGATTTATAAGCATCCGCAGTAAATTTTCCATCATCAGTAAGAGGTAAAAATAAAATCAGTTGTTCTAGGTAGGTATATTTAACAGTCGGATCACTCTCGTTTTCGATTGCTGAAATAGTGCTGCGTAGACGCTGTAATAAACTTAATGATTTATACTCATCAATTATTTTAGGAACAGGTGAAGAGGAGACCAAATCGACTATGTTCTGTGTCACACCATCAAGCTGATTATTGCTGATAGTCAGTGAGAACGTAGGTTCTTCTGTATTGTTCTCGGATCTAATGGGTGCAGGTAATGCTCGTACCACTGAGTTTTTTATCTCGATTAATCGTTTTTTATGCTGCTCTATTTCTTCCGGTGTAAAACGTCCAGGGATATTTAGGATTTTTAGGCTATTACTAATCGCTAAATTAATTTGATCGGCAACCGCATTATTAAAAGGTTGACTACCATTAAGACACGCATCAACATATTCTTGTAATGAATCCATTTTAAATTCAAGGATAAAATGCTGATAAGAATCCAAGGTATCCGAGTTAATTTTCAGCATCTGATGAATGGCGCGTTGCGTACAAGTTCCTGAAAGCTGCCCACCAGTATAAGCATGATCTGGTAATCCTTCATCTGCATTTATTTCTTGACCATGAACATAACTAATACTAGGAAAGATCTCTTTATAAAGAACATCTTCATTAGCTGACTTTTTAGGATTGTATACTGACCTCATCACTCTGGCCTTTAGAAGCCTACTAATGAAGTTCTCTAACTCTTTTTTCTCCTTTGAGTTTTTGGGAAAAGGTATTGACCACATTTTCCTAGGATTATATAGCTCCCTGTCTTGAATAGATTTCTTAGAATGGTACTGAAGACCAGCACCTGCATTAAAAACAGTAAAGATATAACCATCAGACCCACGACTAAATTGGTAAACCATTGCATGTCCACCGTTAGCGTTAGACCATCCACCAGGAATTAAGATATCCCTAGCTGAGATCAAATGTTCCAGATCATCAGCAATCATTGCAGCTAAAGGTTGAGTCTGCGCATCCACTGTGCAATTGCGCAACTCTTGTTCCGTTTGTTGCAAATAACTTAGTTTTTCAAATAACCTAAAATAAGAGGGGGAAACGGGTCTTCCAGCACGCTTTTGACGCTCGCAATAAGCACTCAGATAGGAAATTGTATTTTTAAAAAAATTACCTTGTAGTTTTACCGTTCCTGAAAGAAACGCGTCATTATGGATATGAGCAAATAACGAAGCATCAATAGTCATTTAAGTCTAGGATATAAATAGGAGGTATTAATTAATTTTAACACACAATGACACAAAAATAACAAAAAGAACAAAATACACGCAAGATATCAAGGGATATATCTTTTCTGGAAAACTCGGTAAAAACTCTTGGTTGTTATGCTCTTGAGCCCCAAATTCTGGCTATTTTTCATAAGCAATCCTATACTTTTCGTAGGAATCCATTGCTTATGGACATGCTAATGATAGAAATTGATCATTCAGAAGATATTATTATTACGGCGCTGCAAAAAAGCCCTCTCTTTAGTGCACTTTCTAGTAAGCAATTAAATCAATTAATTCCTCTTTTTAAAATAAACGAATATGAAGCAGATGAAATTATTATCAATGAAAATGACATTCCTCTTGACTTATATATCATTTATGAAGGCTCCGTAGAGGTCTTAAAGAAATCCACCGATGACTCTTTATTGCGCATTACCGTCCTCCACGCAGGCGAAGTTATTGGTGAAATGGGATTGATTGATAACTCACCTCGTTCAGCAAGCATTAGAACCTTAACCACCACCCAATTATTAACTGTTTCTATTGCTGATCTTAAAGCGTTGGATGAAGAAGGTACTTTTTATAAACAGATTACGCTTAAACTCTCCGAGCTTCTTCAAGAGCTGCAATTAAATATGAATGAGAAACCCATTTATTTTTCTCTCATTTCTAATTTAGCAAATACTCTAAGTGCCAGAATGCGGCAAACAAATCAGGTTACCGTAGAATCATTGAAGAGTGAACTTGAGCTAAGTAAAGCCCGGGTAGCTATGGGTAAATTTATGGTCAATTTACTCTTTGCTCTCGCAGTCTACATGTATGCATTTAAAATTATAGAAAAGTTAGCAAAAAACAATATTTCTACCAGTGCCATTAGTATCCCTATCATTATTTTCTTTGCTGGAGCCATACTAATAATGATGAAAAGTAGTGGCTACTCAATGACGTTTTATGGTTTAACCTTGCAGCATTGGAAACAGTCAATTAAAGATGCAATTATTGTCACTATGATTCTTGTTCCAGCGACTGCGTTCATTAAATGGTTGGCAATAAGTATTGTTCCTCAGTTCCATAATTTAACGGTGATCCACCTCACTTCTAATGCCGGATCGCTACAATCACTAAATGCACAAGGTCAAAATAATCTTCCCATATTGATAACATTGATCGGCGCTTACTTAATCTTCACGCCGATTCAAGAATTAATTTGTCGGGGAGCATTGCAAAGTTCATTGCAAGAGTTTTTATCTGGCCCAAGTCGAGTCTGGTGGGCCATCATTATGTCTAATATTTTATTTAGTGTGACTCATTTGCATATATCAGTAGGTTTAGCTTTATCGGTGCTACTACCAGGATTATTATGGGGATGGATGTATTCTCGTCATAAGACGCTTATTGGTGTCTCACTATCCCATTTAATTGTCGGAGGTATGGCATTTTTTGTTTTTGATATACAGAGTATACTGATTTTCTAAATAAGGATAATGTAACGTATAACACTCAGATGAGATAAATATGACATTAAAAATGACTTTTCTGGGATCCGGTTCAGCCTTTACTATAGGACCAGAAAACTATCATTCCAACATTTTATTACAAGTAAAGAAGGATACCCTCCTACTCGATGCAGGGTCTGATTTAAGACATTCTTTACGAGAGCAAAAACTATCCTATATAGATATTAATAATGTCTACATTTCTCATTTACATGGTGATCATACAGGAGGGTTAGAGTGGCTGGCATTAACCTCCTACTTTGATCCAAATTACAAAAGAAAACCCACTTTATTTGCTTCTGAAGAAGTGCTCATCGATTTATGGAACAAAACCTTATCTGGAGGATTAAGCACCCTGGCTAAAAAACCCGCGTGCATTGAGTCTTTTTTTAACCCCCACCCTATAGGGGAAAATGCACGTTTTACTTGGCACTCCATAGAGTTTAAACTCGTTAAAACGATTCACTTTTACAGTAACCATGAATTAATGCCCAGTTATGGACTCATCTTTACCTATAATAAAACGTGCATCCTCTTTACTTCCGATACTCAAAGTACCTTAGAACACCTATTACCCTTTTACGAACAAGCCGATATTATTTTTCACGATTGTGAGACATCGCCCACTAAAAGTAGCGTCCATGCTCATTACTCTGAACTAGTGCGTTTACCTGAGTCTATAAAGAAAAAAATGTGGCTCTATCACTATAATCCTGGAGAACTACCAGATGCCCGAAAAGATGGATTTCTAGGTTTTGTTATTAAAGGACAGCATTTCCTTTTCTAGATGTATTAGCGTGTATTTGCAATGTGCTTCCACCGTCTCCTAAGTAGATGACACTGTTGAAAGATAACGCCAACTACTGATTCCCGCCTTGATTTGATGTTCCTCTCCTATACAACTACCTGTAGTTGCAGGTTTAACAAATCGCAGTTGCAATAACGATCCTCCATGTTCCTCATTAGCTAGCAATAACAGAGAAACTCTGAGATGATGGGTAACGTATTTTTGTTGTTGTTTATAAAGAATAAGGCAAGGAAAATTGCCTAAATCCTCAATAATGTATCGATAGTGTTCTTGTCCTATAGTCAGAGCACATCCTTGCCCTTTAATGAGCCATTGTATTACTTCATTGGCCACATCTTGAGTTTCAACACAACTGCTCTTCACCGTCACACTGGAAGAATGGACTAATTGTTTTGCTATATATTCTAATTGATAAAAATTCTGATGTTGCTGTTCTTGTGTGTTTAATGCCTTGTGATAAAGCAAAATATGATGTAAACAAGTAATCAACAATGCACTCATTATTATAAGAACACACAAAGTCATCAACAATATAAATCCCTCGTTTTTTCTTTTCATGATCCACGAACAGCCACCACTAATTTCTCTGTTTTATTGTTATCTAATTCCATTACGAGTTCGACTAACTGTTTTTCCTGGGCGTGCTTTTGACTGATTCGTAAAGAATGAATTAAGGGAGTCAATTCTTCAGCTTGGAACAATTTATAATAGAGTGCATTAACTTTTTTAGCATTCTGCTTAATAAACCATTGTTCTTCATACCACTCGCCTATATAAGCAGGTGTGGCATAAGAAAACATCAACGGCTTAGTTAAAGTAATAAGGTAATTTCCTCCTCTTTTATCTGTTCTTAAAATCTGATGAATTTCAGCACGCTCACAATCGGCAATTAACACCGGATGTGATTCTTTAAATAAAACTCCATCAGTAACGAGCAATTGAGTAGGACTTTGGATAGCGATAATTTTAGTGAAATATTCACTCATTCGATTTATTTGAATTAACGAACGAGAAGAATCAATTATGCTAATGTCAGGGATGGCATTTTTAAAATTTCGTCTATCAATTATCTTTAACTGAGTAATACCCACGCAGGGTGTAAATCCGGCTCGTCTAATACTGTCACTAAGTAACTCTCTGACCCATTGCAAATCGAAATGCTCCTCTAGCTGTTTCTGAGCATCTATATAATGACGTTTATTGCTTAAATAAAACTGCGTTAAAACAGTCGCAATAATTGTAGTTAAGAAAAGGCTAATTAGTAGTTCAGACAAACCAAAACCTGATTGTTGATTAGACCTCTTTCCAAACTCGCGGCAGTGAGATCTATTCATTGATTGCTCACCCCTGCTCCGCGAAAGCTACGTTTACGAATTATCCTCTTCGTGTTATTAAACCAATAAATCTGCATGCTTGATGTATGTTGACCTATCTGTGCTTCAAAATGATAAGGATGAGAGGCAAGAGGTAATCTTTTGATACTTAAAGATAAGGACTCATCAATTTGATCAAGAAATTGCGACGCTTTAGCGCGGAACTCCAGCTGGATTAGCCACTGCCTGCTACAACTTTGCTGATATAATAATGCCAGACTCAAAGTAGTGAGCAAAAATAACGAAAGTAATACTTCAAGGAGAGAAAATCCCTTTTGAT
This sequence comes from Legionella sp., assembly GCA_027437055.1. Classification (GTDB taxonomy): domain Bacteria; phylum Pseudomonadota; class Gammaproteobacteria; order Legionellales; family Legionellaceae; genus Legionella. The sequence goes on from DAIAOV010000013.1 coordinate 18,354, forward strand.
AAATCATTTATTGTTCCTGAGGTTGGTTGCGAGCGCAGATTACCTTGCTCTATCGTAAATTGCAATAATGGGGGATGTTATGAGTCGGTTCTGTTTTGAAGTCAATTTGCTTACTCTCTTGGTGACAGTAGTCACTACCTTAGGTAAGATATTGATTAATTTTGATAAAAGGATCAACTTATGTCTATTGATTTTCATCTGCTTCCCCATGATGGTATACGTACATTAACTCCATATAAGCCAGGTAAATCAATAGAAGAGTTAAAAAGAGAAAAAGGAATTTCTGATATTATTAAAATGGCAAGCAATGAAAATCCTCTAGGCTGTAGCCCCTTAGCATTAAAGGCGCTGCACTCGATGTCCACCTATTCAGCAGCGACCTATCCCTCACCAACGAATCATCCATTAATGCCTAAATTGGCAAACAAGCTGCAAATACCTGTAGATCAGCTCTTTTTGAGCAACGGATCGGATTATATCTTTGGCATGTTACTCTATTGTTTTGCGCTTCATACGGACAAACACATACTGACCCATGAGTATGCTTTTAGTACTTATGCCATCCAAGCAAAAACCTTGCACATTCCTGTTCGTACTATGGCGATAGATTCTAATTGGCAAGTCAATGTAGAACACCTCCTCCAACACTGTGATAAAAATACAGGTTTAATTTTTATTGCAAACCCTAATAATCCAACTGGTATTTTAATGCCCCAAAAAGAAATCAAATACCTATTAGAACGTATTCCAGAGAGTACTCTTTTAGTGCTTGATGAAGCGTATTATGAATATGCAGCCTCTCAATTAGATAGTAATAGTCTAGAATGGCTCACAGAACATCCTAATCTTGTTATCACCCGCACTTTTTCAAAAATATATGGTATGGCGGGATTACGTTTGGGATATGCTATAGCCCATCCGTCAATTGTTGAATTGCTACATAAAGTGCAATTACCTTTTACTGTCAATCAGGCCGCTCTTGCCGCAGCCTTTGCTGCTTTAGATGATGATAATTTTCTTCACTTAAGTCTTCAGAGTAATATTGAGGGAATGCGCCAAATGCAAGATGGTTTTTATAAATTACGCATCAACTATTTACCCTCTTCCTGTAACTTTCTTACATTTGATTGCCAAGAAGATGGATTAGCTCTCTATAACTATCTTCTAGAGCAAGGTGTTATAGTTAGACCCTTACATGCATATAAAATGAATAATTACATCAGGGTGACTATCGGAACTACAGAACAAAATTCACGTTTTCTGAATGCATTGAACAATTACTATCACCAGTAGATTTCATGCCATCTCTCGTCGTAAACTTCTCGGGAGAACGAACCGTGAGCATTAATGTTGACACCATTGCGTGAACAGTTACAAAAAAATGAAGGATAAAAACAAGAGTTTAAATTATTAATAACCTCTATAATAGGAATATCCAAAAGAATCAACTGCTATTTTATATATTCAATAATAAAGGAACGATAATGACTAGTGATTTAAGCCAAAAACATTGTGCCTCTTGTGAGGGTATAGGTGCAGCACTCAATGAAGAACAAATAAATAATTTATTACCCCAACTCAATAAACAGTGGCAGGTTAGTGATGATAAGCGCATGATTAAACGCTCACTGTCTTTTAATAACTTTTATGAAACTATGGCTTTTGTTAATGCGCTTGCTTGGATAGCAAATAGTGAAAACCATCATCCCGACTTAGAAGTAGGATATAACTATTGTCATGTGAGTTTTATGACTCATGCATTAAATGGCCTTTCTCATAATGATTTTATCTGTGCTGCCAAATTAGATAAGTTATTAATTGATTGAGTTTGATAAGTAGTAGGAGCATTGTGTAACCATTCACGCAATGGCCTTGGCAGCCTGGATAGAGCGAAGCGCCGGGATCAGGCTCGAATCAAGTTTCGATCCCAGGTTACAGCTGCACCTTCACCCAGGCTCCTCTTTATCGATATTATCATTCCTAAAATGAGCCATCCCATGTCGAGCCGAAGGGCCCGACCTACAATAGACCTCTTGCATCACCTGTATATTTTGTTCTAGTGCAAGACGTATCTGAAAACACCTATTCATTTTTCTGTATATAATTGAATGAAAAGATAGATTCTTAATTTTTCCTTAAGTCGTGGCATATAAAATAAGTGCTTCACTATCACTAATGGGTATTATAAATGACAAAAATTCTAATTTTTACTGATTTTGATGGAACTATGACCGGAAGAGAAGGAAGCAAAACGGTTTTTGGTGAATTTTATCAATCCCTAATGGTTGGTTATTCGGTTGGAGTAAGACAAGATTACAAATGGACTGCTCTAAAATCTCCTGAAGAAATACAAAAGTTATTTGAAGAAAAATTTGGTAAATACGGTAGTGATTTTAATTATGCACAAGAAGATGCTGATTTGCTGATGAGCGCTGATGCTGTTGCTTTTTTTAAACAAGCAATAAATAACCCTGCTATTACGGTCAAGATCATCACTCGAAATCGTCAAGACTACATTCAGGCATTATTGAAATATCAAGGATTTTCTCCAGAAGAAATAAGCAAAATAATCATTGAAGATAAAAAACTGAAAAACATCGCAGTCATTGAGAGTTTAAGTGCTGAAGAGAATATGGCATCCAAGCCAACCCATATTTACGTCCTTGATGATAGCCCCGCAGATTATGGTGCAATGGTGAGTATTGCTGAAGCCCAAGAATACGGTTATCGACCAGAACAAATCAAAAAATATAATCAAGGTCCAGGACAATTTCAGTGGGCCCAATATCAGCAAGATATTCAAGCATTATTTCCCACTCCCATTAAAGATCAACCTATAGAACCAACTCCTACGGGAACTAATGCTAATAGCACTTCGACTAAGAAAAAGACAGATGTAGTCATTGATAAAGAGCACTCTACGCTTTCTCCTGAAGATCCTCACAAACAAACATCATCTGAAGATAAAAACCAATCAATATCTCTAGAACGATTGAATGCTGAACGTAGTTTCAAAATATCACTCTCGTCATTTGCTGCTGGATTCTTTGTGGGTCTTTTGGCCAGTACCGTTTTGATCGCTACAGGCGTATTAGCCCCACTTGGCTTTGGCATAATAGGTCTCATTGCACTAAATATAGCTACGGCTTCGGGCCTTGGACTCCTATCTGGAACTATTGCTTTTGGAGTTGCTAAAAGTACAGAATCGAAAGAACTCCCGCAAAATGATGAGCAGTTCTCCTTAAATGGCAGCTCTCAACATTTACAAAGTCTCGGTGGCTCGGTGGATAAAACTCCTAGCCATGATGCTCATGTAGGTCACTTTCCAAGTATTATAGGAAGTATTACTCAACCGAACTCAGAAAATCGCCCTAACATTCAGCAAGAGCACGACGATTGCAGTCACCATAATGTTGCTCCCTAAATAAGAATAAACGTTGGGTCATTTTGACCCAACAACTTCTACCAGAGCGAATAGAAGATCAATAAGAAATCCATTAGATCATTTAATATTCACTTAATCTTTGCCTCATATAATCTACGGCACGACATTTCGAAATTCTATTGTATTTTAGACTGCTATCGTTGCGTACAATCTATATGCAATGGCCTAAGAATCTTAAAGAATCGTGCTTGTCGAAATAGGTTCATATAGGAACAAAATACTTTTTTTTAAGTTTATTGTTCATTTTAATTATTGATGGAGTCAAATTAATACCATATTATGATTTTATTTTCATCACTAAGAATAAAACTATGCCTAAATTCCTAAATCGAATGACCATTAGCGACTTTAAAAAAGAGCTTCAAACTTACTCTCTTCAACGATTAGTAGAATTAAATCAATCATACATAGATGAATTTGAAAATATTTCCATTCGTGAAGACAATGCTCAGGAAGAGTTAAAAAAACTTAATAATCAACTCTTGCATTGTCAACAACAATTAGTAGAACTAAAAGCAAGGAGTGCTACAATAGAAGAAGAGGAAGAACAGTGGCAGAAACTGAACCAACCTGTTAACTGCAGTAGAACTGAACGATACTTACACAGAAACTCTTTCATTGGTTCTTCACCCGTCCAAAGCCATAACAGCTTTTTATTGGCATGTACCGAGCAAATTAGTCTTTTTACCGCACTTATTGAGAAGGTAGAAAGTAGAATAAAAACAATCGATGCAGCTAAAAGGCTCTCAATGCAAGAGATTGGTATAATTAATATGTATATTGATGTTATGAGAAAAGCGGCAGCCCCACTTGCCGAAACAAGTATGACGCCATCTCAAACATGGTAATATGTGTAATACACATAGCCTTGATACAAGTGCTTTGGCATGATACCTACATAAAAATGGTAAGCGTTTACGCAATAGCGCCAACTTAAGTTGGCGCCAAAGTTTTTAATAACTTAAGGTCTATCATCCAAACTCTTACGCTGACTAGGCATAAAATCTTTTTTATCTAGTCCCATCGCTACGGCCAAAGCCCCTGCAACATAAATAGAGGAATAGGTTCCAATGACAATACCGATGATTAGAGCTAGGGAGAAACCATGAATTGTTTCGCCACCATAAATAAATAAGGCAACTACAACAAATAAGGTCAACATAGAGGTCATGATCGTTCGTGAAAGAGTCTGATTGATTGAAATATTCATAATTTCAATAGGAGTCGCTCGACGAACTTTGATAAAGTTTTCACGCACCCTATCAAACACTACTATAGTATCATTAAGAGAATAACCAATAACGGCAAGCAAGCCCGCCAACGCTTTAAGATCGAACTCAATACCAAATAATGCGAAAATCCCCAATATCAATACAGGATCATGAATCAAAGCAACCGCAGAACTTACCGCAAGTCTATATTCAAATCGCATGGCAATGTAAATCATGGTTGCCAATAATGAAACTAGAATGGCAAGAGCACCTTTGGTGGCAAGCTCTTGACCTACTTGAGGTCCAACAAAATCAACCCGTTGTTTTATAGCCCCCGGTAAAGCACTCATCACTTGTTCTACTAAAAGAGTTTGATCTTTATCTGCTCGCGGAGCGATACTAATAAGCACATCTTTAGAAGTACCATAACTGACGACCTGGGCCTCAGTAAAACCCACTTTACTCAAGTTCTCTCTAATAGATGCCAAATCTGCTGCACTAGAGTAGGTGATTTCAATTTGTGTACCTCCAGTGAAATCCAGACCCCACTTTAATCCATTGATAGCTAAAGCCCCAATAGAAAGAACAAAAATCAATATGGAAAACGCCGCCGTCCAACGACGAGCGCCCATAAAGTCCACTTTTGAATTTGGATTAAAAAATTCCATCTAAGCCTCGCCTTAAATACCTATAGATAATTTTTTAACATTGCGACCGCCGTACCACCAGTTAACCATTGCTCGAGTATAAGTAATACCTGTCAGCATAGAAGTTAATAGCCCTAAAGACAGGGTTACAGCAAACCCACGAACAGGCCCAGTACCCACTGCGAATAGAATTACGGCCACTATAAAAGTAGTCACGTTAGCATCTAAAATAGTCGCAAACGCGCGTTCATAACCCGCATAAATTGCAGCCTGAGGAGACAATCCAAGGCGCAACTCTTCCCTAATGCGTTCATAAATCAAGACGTTGGCGTCTACAGCCATACCCACTGTCAACACAATCCCAGCAATTCCTGGGAGAGTTAATGTGGCATCTATAATTGATAACAACGCACAAAGTAGAACAAGGTTAAGCAATAAAGCAATGTTAGCGATTAAACCAAATAACCTATAATAGATGAGCATCAGAATTAAAATTAGTCCCATACCCACTTCTAAAGATACCAAGCCCCGGCGTATATTTTCTTTACCTAAAGTAGGACCAACAGTGCGTTCTTCAATAGGATAAATTGCCGCGGGTAAAGCCCCTGCTCTTAATAATAAAGCCAAATTACTTGCTTCTTTAGCATCAGTAAGTCCGGTAATCTGGAAATTGTTACCTAATGCATTTTGAATCACAGGAGCACTAATGACCCGCTCTTCTCTATGAGTGATCCGCTTCTCAACGCCATTCACTGTCTGTATGGTATTTTTGGTTTCAACATAGACTATAGCCATGCGCTTACCAATATTCTCACGCGTAATTTTAGTGAATAAGCCTTCACCGCCGCCACCTAATTGTATCTGTACCGCTGGCGTCGCTGTTTGTTGATCAAAACTAGATACTGCAGAAGTGATTGAATCACCACTTAAAACAACCATTCTTTTTAGTAATATAGGATGGCCTTCCATCATGTATAATTTATCACTAACAGGTACTGCCCCTGTTTGTTTGGCTATTTGCGGATCATTTTCTTGATCTACTAAATAAAACTGTAACGTTGCTGTGCCCCCCAGGATTTGCTTAGCACGAGCTGCATCTTGGATACCGGGTAAATCAACAGCCACCCGAGTAGCCCCCTGTTGTTGCACCACAGCTTCCCCGACCCCCAGCTCATTGACTCGGTTACGTAAAATACTCATTGTTTGTTCAATCGTATTTTGCCTAATCGAATTCAATTCGGTTGGAGAAATGGAACCTAAAACAGCATTGTCCACTTTAGTTTTTACAAAAACAACATCTGATATTTTTTGTTTTAATTCAATAAGCGCCTTATCCATAGATTCAGCATCACGAAAACGCAAATCGATGCCTTTATCAGGAATATAACGAATACCAGAATAACGAACCCCTATGTCACGCAACTCCTGGCTTATATTTTTCATTATTCCTTCATAGCGACGACTAATAACACTTTCAACATCAACTTCAAGAAGAAAATGCACGCCACCTCTGAGATCCAAACCTTGCTTCATCGGCCTGGCATGAATGACTTCTAGCCAACGAGGAGTTGAAGGTGCCAAATTTAGGGCAACTGTGTATTGACTACCCAAACTGTTTTTAATGATATCTCTAGCTAATAACTGAGAGTCCGTAGAGGAAAAAACCACCTCAATCCCTTCGTCTCCAGTATTTATGGATTTAAAATCAATTTTTGCTTTTTTCAAGGCGTTTTCTACTTGAGTAGCTAATTCATCTTTATCCACAGGAGTATCAGAGGAAATCTGTACTACAGGGTTCTCGGTGTATAAGTTTGGTATGGCATAAATAAACCCAATAATTGCAATAACAATCAACATTAGGTTTTTCCATAGAGGATATTTATTTTGCATTTCCGTGTCCCTATGACTGACTTAAAGAGATTTTAAAGTGCCTTTAGGCAATACGGTAGTTACCGCACCTCGTTGCATACTAATCTCTACGCCTTCTGTGAGACTCACTTTGATGTATTGCTCATCCAAACTAACTACTTTACCTAAGATCCCAGCGCTAGTAATAATTTCATCGCCCTTCTTTAATTGATTAATTAATTCTTTGTGCTCTTTTGCTCTTTTATTTTGTGGTCTAATTAGCATAAAATAAAACAGTATAAAGATGGCCACGATCATTATGAGTGAAAAGGTTCCATCAGTTTGAGCCGCCGCGGGCGCACCTGCTGCTGCTAAAGCATCACTAATAAAAAAACTCATATAATCTCTCCTCAAATCTGCTATTGGTCAACAGCGTGACATCATATCGATAATTACTCGTAAGGTAAATGGTAAACGTTCACGCGGCATGCTTATTTCGTCTTTGCGAGCCTTGACGAAGCAATCCAGGGCGATGCTTCGTTGATAATTTGCACTGGATTGCTTCACTTTGCTCGCAAAAACGACAACGTTTTTCTCTAGTTTGCCAGAAATAACATATCCCGTGAACGGTCAATGAAAGGAATCGATTTCAATTCAATTTCTTACATAATTTTGTGCGTAGTAGACATTATGTTGAATTAGAAATCGCTGACATAACAAAGGGGTATGCAAATATAAGTGGTGCAAATAAGCTTTTGTTAACTGCTGAGAGCACGTTGGGCATACACAAGTCGTATCTACAGGTTCGAATTGCATGGCATAAATATCCTCAGTTAATTGAAGAATACCTTGTTGGCTAAACACCAAGCTCCGCATCGCCATGGCAGCCGGCGCATCTGACTCTACCCATACCGTTCCTTCTTTTCTCAACTCATCCAGACTTTCCAGTTCACTGTGTCCAATAATATATAGAGGCAAAGCAGACCATCTTTCTAATTGTTCTACTAAAATGTTAGCGGCACTCAAATGATTCTGGTTGAAATAGACACCGTGTATTCTTTGTAACTCTTGGATTGATACATCTTCTGCTGCTAAAAAGGGAATGATTGCATCATTCCAGTTATCCCAAAGCTGGGGAAATTCACGCATGATTTTAGAAGGTAAAAGTACCGCTCGAGGCTTGATATGCTGAATTAGTTCAGCTAATTGCTCATAACTTAACTTCAGTTTGCTCCCATCATAAGGTGAAGTCAGAGTAATAGTTCCCCCTTTCTTAGCAACACATTTCGTTGCATTAAGCACTACACTCCCAGACCATCCCATATACCGAGCTAAATCAGGAATTTTTTTTAATAAATCATAACCTGGTTTCAATAATAAAGAATCAAGATGAAAACTCATCGTTTTTATCTTTACTTCTTGCCAATTATCCGCAGTAAGACATAAACCTGCATCCGAAGTCATTACAGGTATATAGTTCTGCTCTCTATCCAACATTCATTATCCCCCTGTCTTAAAGCAACAAACTGGTATCACCATAACTGAAGAAACGATATTTTTTATCTATTGCTTCTTGGTATAAAGCCATTGCTTCCTGATGACCAATAAACGCCGAAACTAACATTAATAAAGTAGACTCGGGTAAATGAAAATTAGTCATTAAACCATCGCAAATTTTAAATTGATAGCCGGGATAAATAAATATATCTGTATCGCGGCTGCAGGCAGTAAGTTGGCCATCGCGCACTGCACTTTCTAGACTACGTAATGCTGTTGTACCAACAGCAATCACTCTTTTTCCAGCAGCCTTGGTTGCCTTCACTGCAGCAACCAATTCAGGGCTGATGACAAAATACTCGCTATGCATTTTATGCTCTTTGATATTATCACAACGTACTGGTCTAAACGTTCCGGCACCTACATGCAAAGTCACATAAGATCGATTGACTCCTTTTGCATCAAGACTGGATAAAACAGCGTCATCAAAATGAAGTCCAGCAGTTGGTGCTGCCACAGAACCAGCATATTTAGCATAAACGGTTTGATAGCGATCAGCATCTAATGATTCATCTTGTCTCGCGATATAAGGGGGCAGAGGAATATGACCTAAATGATTCAATAGTTCTAATACACTAATCGTAGTTTTACACAGAAACAAATCATCTTGTCTTTCTATAACTTCCAGCTGATTTCCTTGTTCTAATTGAATAATACCACCGACCTTTAAGGCTTTGCTGGCTTTGATATGAGCAAGAAAAGTAAATTCTCCGGTAACACGTTCTACTAATAACTCAACTTTACCACCCGTTAGTTTTTGACCATAAAGTCGTGCTGGAATGACCTTAGTATCGTTCATCACTAATAAATCACCTGACTCTAAAAAATCAACAATCTCTTTAAATTGATAATGACCATGCTCTTTGGTCTTACGGTTATAACATAACAACCGCGAATCACTACGCTTATCTAAAGGGTATTGAGCAATCAACTCAGAAGGAAGATCAAAATAGAAGTCTTGTTTATTCATAACACAACCTGAAAATAAATTGATGGTATTATACATCAGAGTATTAAGATTAAACTAATTTCTTATAGGATTGAACCCTCAGTGTTTATTGGATTGGGATCCAATAAAATATCAGAGATGCCTTAGTGAATTGTCCAATAGATGTGACGTTAAGTCTAATTTTTCTATTTATACCCAACTTAAATTATTTAACCACCTGACAGTTTAGGATCAATTTTTTGTTGAGTGGGAGTTGATTCAAGCTCTTTCTCCTTCTGATCAAATAGCCTAACGTTGGTTTGAAAAATAGCGCCCTTAATGGCCTTTTTAGCCCTATCGGCTCCATTAAAAAAATCCCTACCTTCTTTTAAGTTATTATATTCTTTCTCAATACAATGAGTTACTTCCTCAATTTTATTTCTTTGTATTTTATGTTCAGAGAGTAAGTTTAAAAAACGTTGATATTGCTCATCCAGTTTTATAAATTGTTCTATTCTGAGTTGTAGATACTCAAATAGATGCGGTTTTTTCGCTATCACCGCAGCATACTCCTTCAGTGCTGCCAATGCCTCCTGCCTACATTGATTATCAGAGTTTTCATTAATATGACTAATTTGTTCACTCAGCAAAGACATCTTTTGCTCTAAGAAATCCTCAATCAATTTAGCAATTAGGGGTTCATTCTGTTGCTTGGCATATTCCACCAGAGTTACTCCCCCTTCAACCGTATATATCGGGCTTGCACCATGCTGAAGCAGAGTAGCTACTGTGGCCGCATGGCCATTTTTAATGGCCACAAAGGTTGCATTCAGGTTTAAAAGTACATCTTCATCATGATAATAAGCGTCTGGATTTGCATCGGCCTTAAGTAAGGCTTCAGCTATAGTTGCATAACCTAGCCGCGCAGCGATACAAATAGCAGGCTCCCCATAATAATCACTACAAGCTTGAGCTGATGCGCCTATACTTAAAAAAAACTCAACCATATCCAATTGCTCATCATATATTGCATCAATTAACATAGCATTTTTGTCGCTTTCGGTACAGGTTGCCCCTTTTTCCAGTAATAAATTAATCATATCGAAATCATGATTTTGAATGGCTAAAGTAAGAAAAGAAGTACCATCGATAGAAAGCCTATTGGGATCAGCTCCGGCATCAATTAACATTCCAGCAGCTTGTACATGTCCATTTTTCACGGCCATGGCCAGTGGTGCATCACAACATTCACTGTCAGAATCAACTATAGCTCCTGCGGTGATCAGCGTGTCAATTAGATTGCAGTTACCATTCTGTGCTGCCATATGGAGAGGGGAATAATTGACATCGTACATCGCTAAATTAACATCAGCTTTTTTAGCCAATAATAATGAAACTATTTTTTCTTTATTTTCCTCTACGGCCCAAAATAAAGGAGTGCATCCATTATCAAGTCTTACATTAGGATCAGCCCCAGCGTCAAGAGCAGCCTCAACCAGATCATCGCGCTCGCCCTCTATTGCTGCAAAGAGAAAAGGACGGTTTAAAATTAGTTCCTCTGCCTTTTCTCTTGTCATGGGTATAACCACTGCATCCAAAATAAAAAAACTGTTTAGCAAGTTCTCTAATGAAATAGAAGAGTCTAAATCTTGACCTCTATCCACCATAAAATTTTTTAGATATTCAATTCTTAGCTGGCGAGCAGTATTGGAGGGATCTTCTTTAATAGAATCAATTCTCTTTTGAAATGCCTCTATTCGAAATTTTAGATATTGAGAAATAAGTTCTTCAATTTCTTCATTTCCATAGTGATTGGTATGCTCTACCAAATTATATCCTTCAACAGTGAGGGAGAGATCAATATCGTGTCGCAGTAGCGTTCTTACTAATTCCGAATCCATTTCTTTAATGGCAATAAACAATGATTGTGTCGGCTCTGCTCCAGCCCGCATTAGTTCTTCTGTAATTTCTTTATATCCTTTTTTAAGTGCAATCCATAAAGGAGTATATCCCCGAGCGTTTACTTTATTAGGATCATGAAATTGCGCTAGTAAAGAGTGCACTTCACTCAGATCTCCTCGTTCTACAGCACCATGTAAACGTGAGCTTAATTGCTCTCCAACAGCCCTCTGCTTACACAGTTTTTTTGTGTACTCTTGAGTATCTTTGAATGCTTGTTCCAAAATTAAATCAGGCCATTGTGTATCAATTTGTACCCCTTGCTCTTCAAAAATCTTTTTTATATGGGGTAGATTAAAAACATTCATTACTTCTAATAAACTATGAAAGCCATGACTGACATATAATGAAGCATACATTTTCAAAAAGTGATTAATATCTTGTGTGTTTGTGGAACGAGAGGGGTGTTGATCAAGATAAATCATGAGAAGAGCAGCTGCTTGATATGCATGACCTGATATAGAAGCAATAAAAACAGAACGCTTATGGTTAAATTCATATGAGTCTTCCGAGGTAACATAAATATCGGGGCCTTTATTTTCCAAGGCATGTTCACTAAGTTCATCGGGAAAATTAGGCTGTCCTGAACGCATCATCCCCATATTTCGTGTATCTACTATTTCACTGTGATGGCCCATAGCTCGTTTATATTCGGAACTATATCCTTCTTTTCTATAACGCCCTCGTTGTTCCCACTCAGTAGAACCTTCCTTTAGTTTAGATTCCCGCTCAAACAGTTCTTCATGTTCTAGGTCATCCAAACTCAAAACAACAGAAATGGCTTCTTCAGGATTGGAAGCAAGTTTGGCATCATTACCTAAAATAGCGGCAGCTATTCTATTGACTGCCTCGATAACGTCTTGTTGTATAGACTGCCCTTGGTATAAAGCAGCAACCCTATTTTCGAAAAAACGACGGCTGTAATTTCGATAGAGAGACACATCTTGCAATTCAGGTTGTACTTTCAAAATAGCAGAACAAACCTCCTCACCAAGATCTTTCTTACATTGCTCACATAGATTAGTAATGATTTCTATAGCTTGCTCATATTGGGTTTCCATGTATAAAGATCGACATAGAGTTAATTGTTGTTGTACATGCTCATTAGTTGAAGCATATTGTTGTAGCAACCCCAATGTTAGAAATAGATATTCCGACATATCCAAATCAGGCGCTTGTACCGCTTGTCTAAACTCATCCAGTTTAATGTTTCCTGAAAATTTATTACTTGTTAAAGGATTAGGTACTTCTTTATAGGCAATATGAACATCGCCCGGGACAGGAACAAGCTCTGCATGTATAGCCAATTTCGATGAGAGATCAAGTAACGTATCCGGTATTTTTTCCATAACTAATGTCATTATCCGCTGGCAATCAGTTTCAGGTAGATTGCTGCCATCATCCATTTGTAGAACTCTATTAATCAAGGCACGGCAGGTATTGTTTAACCACTGATCTTCACTGTCATCCTCGCTATGAAGTGTGATATATGGAAGATAAAAAGAATCAACAGATTCACTTAGTAATGCTGGAGATAATACACTATCAATCAATTTCCGATCATTTCCAATAAGACCAGTAATCAATAATATTTTATCTTTTTCATCTAACCGCTGTAAAAAAAGGGGCAGATCACCTGAATCATCACTGAGCATCTTTTCAAGGGAAGACCTTAATGAAACCACTTCGGCAAGTAAAGGATGTTTCTTATTCCTCTCTGCTAGAAAATTTTTATAATCATCAACAGAGCTCACTGTTTGCAGTGCCACTTTAGCTTTCATAATCAAGCCTCTCACTATAATTCACTAGTAAATAATAAAATTATAGTTTATCCATAACACATCTGCTGAGAAGACGAGTTATGGACAGTACATCGTTTCAGTTGGTCTTCAAGGAGTTAGGCAATAGAGCGAATAATTCCGCCTTCTACGCGTATTGCAGCACCATTGGTTGCAGAGGACAAAGGGCTACATAAAAACGCAACCATAGCAGCGACTTCTTCAGCAGCGGCGAAACGCTGTAACAAAGATGAGGGACGCATCGTCGTAAATAGCTCATTTTCTACTTGTTGCGGTGTTTTATTTTGTTCTTTACTGGCACTAGCAATAAACTCTTTAACCCCTTCAGTACTGGTTGGGCCAGGCAATACTGAGTTTACTGTAACCTTAGTGCCAATCGTCATTTCAGCAAGGCCTCGTGCTACAGCCAGTTGTGCTGTCTTAGTCATTCCATAATGAATCATTTCAGTGGGGATTTGTAATCCTGACTCACTGGAAATAAAAATAATTCGTCCCCAATTTTTTTCAAACATAGAATTCAAATAGTGGCGACACAAACGTATCCCACTCATGACATTAGCATTAAATAGCCGTAGCCAATCCTCATCGGAGATATCATTAAATTGTTTTACTTCATAAATGCCAAAATTATTAACAAGAATATCCACTGTAGGAATCTGCTCAATCACCGCATTAATGCCTTTTTTGTCACTTAAATCAGCAGGCACAGCAATCAGTTTTGCAGCAGGACAAGTTGATTTTATTTTTCTTATTGCCTCAGACACTCGCTCAGTTGTGCGACCATTGATGACTACGGTCGCCCCCTCCTCTGCAAGAAGTTGCGCAATAGCAAATCCTATCCCTGCCGTTGACCCTGTAACTAATGCTGTTTTGTTATTTAATTTCAAATCCATGATTAAGTCCTTATAAGTAGAATTTATCCCTAATTACTTCATGCAAGTCAAATGAACCTATTTCTTAATAACGCTAATTTGTAAGTCGAGCAACCAATTGCCCGACATTGAGTTTCAACCTAACTCAACATTCATTGTTGACCCAGCCCAACTTGCAAAGATTACGTTCAAAATCAATTTTAAACAATGCCTCTATCCTTATAAAGCCCCTCATTTTACCCACAGTAATTTCTAAATCAAACATTGTACCTATACCCAAGAGATCTTTCGTTCTCTTATGGGTACATAGAATTATTAATGGAAAAATTAATAACCATTTAAGAAAGCAATAAATCAAAAAACACAAATAAAAATCATTATGATAAATAATGATAGTGTATTAACTTTTAAAAATTTACAATATTGTAATGTTTCGTTAACAATTCCTTAACATTTGTCTGACATAATGGCCTCACTTTAAAACGCAAACATCGATTAAGGAGGAGAAGCTCATTGCTAATTGAATAAAAACAGGACTTATATTGCAATTCACTTTATCAAAAGCATTGCCCAAAGATCCTGAGTATTTTGGTTAACAGAAAGTTTAATAAGTACAAGTTAAGTTAATAATTTAAATTACCTGAGGAGTCACGAATCATGGCGTTATCAGATGTTATTATCAGCGACCTAGTTCTAAAACAAACTAATGCGGCCATTAGCGAATCCAATTACCATGCCCTTCGCCAATACCTCCTGGAAAGGAAACCTTTATTAACCGTAACCAATGCAATTAACTCCCTACTCTCTGAGCACATCAGTATAGAAAAACAAAAATACGTGCAACACTTTACCCAATTAGCTTGTGAGACTCAACAGACCAGTGATATTCAGGAAGCAAATGCTGATAAGCAAGAAAGAATGAACGATAATCTCTTACGAGAAAGCTATACTAAAGAATTACCTGTACTAGAACGAACGATGTCTCAATTGGAAATACAATGTCATTTCCAGCAAAACCATTTTGATCAATTACACCGTCAACGACAAGATTTAAAAATAAATCTTGAACAAGTAAATCAAGCAATGGATAGAAATCGTAATGAACGCTTCTTATTAAATAATCGCTATCATCATGCCATCGTATTACCGCAAGGTCATGTTCATACTCACCCTGATACTGTAATTTATCCCCAACCCTATCCAGGGACAGGTATTGTTCTTTCAGTGCAAGATCAAATCATATGGGATAGATTATTACATGAAGAAAATAGGCTGAATGCAGAGAGGCAACGATTAACTTACTTGATCGATTCGAGGGAAACAGAATATCAAAGAGAGGAACGAAAATTAAATGATTTACTTAAAGAAAAAAAATATACAGAGGATCGATATAGCGAGGTAAAAAGACAAATAGAAGTTGCTCTACCTAATAAGGAAAGAGAACGTCAAATAAGAAATCAAGAACGCTCTATCCGCGATACAGCCAGACAAAGCTTTGATCCTAATCTCCAACAACTCTCTCCCAAAAATCAAGAAGCACTAAAGCAACTCATCGCAACACAAGATCACGCGCAGGAAAACCAACGCAGCGAACTAATGAATCAAGTTATAAAAACAAGCTACTCTGTTTTTAGCAGTCAACTTGAATTAACACTACAGCAAGGTGGTGGTTCTAAAATTAGTTTCAGTGAACGCGAAGCACTGAAAACAATTATTGTTATGTTAAAAAATTACGCTGAAATGGAAGAAAAAGAACAAGTACTTAATGATTCATTGTATCAAGAGAAAGAAAAGTTACGTGTGTTAAAGCAAGAGTTGGCGGATAGTAATGAGCAATTGAAACGCTATATCACCTCCAAACCACAAATCATTAAAGAAAACGAAAGGCTACAAGAAGAAAATAAGCAACTTGCTCTTGATAGTGAATCAGCCATTTTTCATAGAAATAATTCCTTTTACAGTTCACTTGCAGGTATAGGCTGTGGTCTTATCAGTGCTGGCATACTCAGCCTCACTCTAGTTAGCCCACTACTTCTTATTATTCCTGGAGCATTTGCTATAGTCGCTGTTGTTTCAACAGTTATTGCTATAGTCGCTCATTGTAAAAAATCGACTAATGATGAGCAAATCGAAAACAATAAGAAAACGATCAGCAATAATGAAGCAACTATCTTCAATGAATGTAAAAAAGCCAATGATATTAGTGAAACAGTCATTCCTAGTATCAATACACAAATAGAGCAAGCAGAGAAGACTATTACACAATTAGAACAAGAACTTCAACAACAACACCAAGCAATGAGTCAAGTGTTACACAAAGCACGAAATGTGACCGGGGCCCAGAGCAAAAATAATGTCTTCTTTATCAGAACAGACAATATTGATCCTCAGGTACATCCTTCTGCCCCAGTTTATGAAGAGCCAATAGAAAAAGTAGAAAACGATGTTGCAATGTGTAGTAATAGTTCATGGTAATAAGGTATAAATGCAAAGGGTAGCTCATACCCTTTGCATATAAATGAAAGAATCTAATAATAGCCGTACGTAATAATACAGTTAGATTTTGAATAGGAATGGCATTATGTCTTTAGATAAATTCAATCAATTTCTAGGAAATAATTGTGGTGTTACAAAGGATGTGATCGATAAAGCTTTAGATGGTGAATTAGTAGTAATAAAATCTTTATTCTTCCAACCTTATCGTTCTAAATCGGATCCGTGGCATAGAGCAGCATCTATAGTAACTGCTCCCGTTTGCTCTTCAATTTTAGCAGCAGAGTCTGCTTTATTGTCTATTGTTTCAGGTTTTAAATCTTTTATTGACTTAATGATGTTGGATCCTAGGAAAGCTTGGGAGAATATAGAAAATTCAGCGGTATTTTCAGTTACCATGGGTATTACACTATTTGTTGCGGTTATCAGTCCCATTATCAATGCTATTAATTTACTTTTAGGAGGAGCGGCAACCTTGTTACAAATTGATAGTGAAGAACATTCTCTGTCATTAACCCCCGCGTAGGCCGGCAACTTATTGCCCGACATTGATCTTCCATAGGATGCAACAGCTTTTGTTGGGCAATTAATTGCCCAACCTATACACCACAACAATAAACTCCTACAACACGATTAAAGTCAAAGCATTGATTAACCAGATTATTGTGATCACAAGATAGGAATGAGGGTAAGGTTTATAGTTTTTTTTACGATAGACAAAAAAATCATAACAAAATACCGGTACGATGGAGATAATAGTTAATACCAGAATGTCCGCAATATAAAAAGAAATTTGCTTAAAAGGAATTATGTAAGCTAACATCCTGACACAACCATGCAGTATTTCGCGATAATAATAAACTACCCATAAGGCCCAATAATCATAATTTAATACAAGCCAAGATGCGACCAATAAAGGAAGAATTAATTTCGCACCTTTGATATCCATTATCTTCTTAAACGTTCTTATAAATTCTTGCGAAAAAAACGTCATGATGGCAGCAAAAAAAACCACTGCTGCTAGGGTAAATAACATACATATTCCTTTTCTCAATATATAAAATTAAGTATAAAACCGGACTATTACTACATACCTAAAAAATCAACAACCTCTAGTCAATTTATTGGATAGAACGCTTACTGTCTTTCTTCCAATGCTTCCCATCGCTCAAAATACTCGGTCAACAAAGCTTCTTCTTTCGCCAATTCCTGACCAATTTTTGCAATGGTTTGTGCATCTTGTTGATAAAACTGGGGATCAGCCATTTGTAACTGTAAGGCTTCAATTTTCTTTTCTAATTGCTCAATAAGTTGAGGTAATTTGGATAATTCTCTTTGTTCATTAAAACTCAATTTGTTAGTTGGAATACTTCTTTTAGGCGCAGATGCAGGCACTGCTTTAGCAGCAACCTCACGTTGTTGCTTTTTATGCATTTTATATTCATCATAACCACCAACAAACTCATTAAATTGTCCATCCTCCTCATAAACAAGCACACTAGTCACTACCTGATTAATGAATGCTCTATCATGACTAATCAAAATTAATGTCCCAGGATATTCTACTAACATGTTCTCTAAAAGTTCTAACGTCTCAATATCTAAGTCATTCGTGGGTTCATCCATCACTAATAAATTGACTGGCTTAGCCAATAGTCTAGCTAGAAGTAATCGATTTTTTTCTCCGCCCGATAGGCAAGATACCTGTTGGTTGAATCGTTCCGAAGAAAATAAAAATTCGCGCAAGTAACTCGCCACATGTTTTTGTTTGCCATTAATAGTGACATAATCCGCGCCATCCCCCACATTAAACATGACAGTCTTATCTTCTTGTAGTTGACTGCGTAATTGATCGAAATAGGCCACGTTCAAAGAGGTGCCTTGCTTAATAGAACCAGAATCAGGTTGTAATTCACCTAATAATAAACGAACCATAGTTGTCTTGCCGCAACCATTAGGACCAATAATGCCTAATTTATCCCCTCTAGTCAGCAATAATGAAAAATTACGCACTAAGGTTTTATTAGAAATCGCATAATTAACTTGCTTGGCCTCTATCACCATAGAGCCAGAACGAGAGACGTCTAAAGTCAACGATTTGACTTGACCTAACTGATTTCGACGTGCTTTATATTGATCCCTTAATGCTTTTAGGGCTCGTACTCTTCCTTCATTACGTGTCCGTCTCGCCTTTATACCAGTACGAATCCAGGCTTCCTCTTCTGCTAATTTTTTATCAAATAACTCATTCTGTTTTTGTTCGCTAAGCCTTATCGTTTCTCGTCTATCTAAATAGGTTTCATAATCACATTCATGCTGATATAACTTTCCTCTGTCAATTTCAACAATTTTATTAGCGACCTGTCCTAAAAACTCTCTATCATGTGTCACAACCACGACGCTGCCATTAAAATTTTTCAGGTAGGATTCCAACCATTCAATAGCCTCTATATCTAAATGGTTAGTGGGCTCATCCAGTAGCAGCAGATCAGGGGATGTGAGTAGCGCTGCTCCTAGTAAAACTCGCCTTTTCATTCCTCCCGATAGATTATGCATCTGCTCGGCAATATTTATCCCTAAGCGGCTGGCCATAGTTTCAATCTTGGGTAATAAATCCCAAGCATGCAAATTGTCCATTTTTTGTTGGCATACAGCCAGTTTATCCATGTCGCCTTGCTGAGATAACTCATTAAATTGCGCTAGCATCTCTCCAACCGCACCCAACCCCTTCACTAAAAAATGATAGACTGACTCTGTGTTACTCATAGGTACTTCTTGAGTCAATCCCGCTACGCGTAACCCAGAAAGCTGCTGGATTTGACCACTGTCAGGAATAAAGTTCCCTTGTAACAGTTTGAGAAGGGTAGATTTGCCTGCACCATTACGCCCAACTAAAGCAATTCTATCTTGCGGTTGGATCTGCCAACTTGCCTGATCCAATAAATGATTACCAGCGAGAATAAGGGTGACGTCATTAAGGGAAACTATACTCATATGAAAACTCTATACCTAAATCAACAAAGAACCAGATCGATTATGCAACCGGGCTACGATTTTACCGATAATATTAATTAATCCGCTTTATTATTAATTTCTTATTTTGTTGCTCTATATTAAATTTCGATAACACATTCATCCCAAGTAATACTTCATCGTCACTACTACTGGGCATAATAACTACTTTAATATCTTCCAAAGAAAACTCCCCGAAAGATAATTTTTGCACACGAGTCAAATCTCCTGTGACTTCGCCATTAGCCGTCATCATCGTTAGAGGATAACTCCCCTTGATATGTAAGCTATCGGCAATGTTTTGCGGAATTGCTACCAACGTTGCTCCTGTATCTACAAGAAACGTCACAGGGTAATCATTAATTGCACCTTTAACGTGATAATGACCATCTTTACCCGCACTTAAAACCATTTCACTTCGACCAGCGATATACGTTTGTTTTTCTGGCTGGCCTTGGTAATAAAAAAATAAAAATAATCCAATAAATAAAATAGCCCAGACCAGTAAAAACATAACACGAGCAGTACGGGCGTATTGATCATCACTCATAATTAATTATTAGCTGAGGGTAAAACCATAATTCCATCCATCTCGACCTGTGCACCACGAGGTAAAGCAGAAACGCCGATTGCAGCTCGGGCAGGATAAGGTTCAGCAAAATAACGGCTCATTGCTTCGTTGATCAAGGGAAAATGGCTTAGATCAGTCAAAAAAACAGACAACTTCACAATATTAGCTAAAGAACCGCCTGCTGCTTCACATACCGCAGATAAGTTTTCAATGACTTGATTAATTTGTAACTTAATATCATCACTACACAATTGCATTGTTTTAGGATCAAGTGGAATTTGACCTGACAAATAAACTGTGTCACCGCAACATATTGCCTGACTGTAAGTCCCTATAGCCTCTGGTGCCAATTTAGTATTGATTGGTCGCATTAAATATCCCCTTGTTTTTTTCTATAAAGCCGCATTACTACTTTATTAGCTCTTAATCTACGCATCACCCGAGCCAGATGAGTCCTATCATTAACACTTATTGAAAAAGTAACCGCATTATGACGCCCATCACGAGGATCAACATTAATATTACCTATATTAGATTCTGATTCCGAAATGGCCGTAGCTAGGGCAGCTAATACGCCTCTCTCGTTAGGAACATCTACAGTAATATCAACCCAGTATTCTCCCTGCACTTTTTCATCCCAGCGCAAAGCAATAAATTGTTCAGGATGGCTACGTGAATTTTTAAAGGTAGCACATTCGCTGGAATGGACAATAATCCCTCTCCCCTGCTGGAACTTTCCAACAATATTGTCACCTGGAATAGGTTGGCAACATTCACCAAAATGCACCACCATCCCTTCAGTTCCTTTAATGGCTAAGGGGCGAGTTTTATCATTTTTGTCTAATTCATTAGAGTCGTGGTCAACGATCAAGCGTTTAGCAATCACCATTGCCATCTGATTTCCTATCCCTATAGCATATAATAAATCATCATGCGTTTTGTAATGTAAATCACTGAGCAAGACTTGAAGAGACTCTGGAGGGATTTTGGCGTAATCACTCGATAATTCAGCGAGTGCTTGTTCCAATAATCGTTTACCCAAAACAATTGATTCTGCATGTTGCTGACTTTTCAAGAAATGACGAATATTAGAACGAGCTTTACCTGTCACTACAAAATTTAACCATGAAGGATTAGGATGAGCCCCAGGAGCAGTAATAACCTCTACTGTTTGACCATTAGATAAAGGAATGCTCAATGGTACTAAACGTCTATTTACCTTTGCAGCAACACAACTATTCCCTACCCCAGAATGCACAGTATAAGCAAAATCAACAGGCGTAGCCCCTTTAGGCAGCTCCATAATATGCCCCTTGGGCGTGAAAACGTATACTTCATCTGGAAATAAGTCAATTTTTACGTTTTCAATAAATTCCAGAGAGCTTCCTGTACTACGTTGCATTTCCAATAAACTTTGCACCCACTCTCTAGCGCGTAATTGAGCTTCATTAACTTCCAGTCCCGAAGATTTATAAATCCAATGAGCAGCAACCCCATTATCAGCGACTTTATCCATTTCGCGAGTACGTATTTGCACCTCTAGTGGAACCCCGAAAGGACCAAATAAAGTGGTATGCAACGATTGATATCCATTAGCTTTAGGAATTCCAATATAATCCTTAAAGCGTTGTGGAACAGGTTTATAGGTACAGTGCAACGCGCCTAAAATTCTATAACAGGAATCAATATCTTCAGTAATCACACGAAAAGCAAATACATCAGTAATTTCAGTAAACGATGCCTTTTTCAAACGCATCTTGCGATAGATACTATATAAGTGCTTTTGTCTACCAAATACCTGTTCATAAGGAATATTGAGCTGGGATAATGCATGCTGAAGATCTCGTTCAATGATCTGCGTTAATTCCCGTCGATTGCCTCTAGATTTTTCTACAGCTGATTTTATGGCTCTATATCTCATGGGATATAAGGCCTGAAAACCTAAATCTTCAAGTCCAACATAGATGGAGTGCATCCCCAAGCGATTCGCAATAGGAGCATAAATTTCAAGTGTTTCAATGGCAATGCGTCGTCGTTTGGCATAAGGCATGGCCCCTAAGGTACGCATGTTATGTAGGCGATCAGCCAATTTCACAATGATGACACGTATGTCTTTAACCATAGCTAAAACCATTTTGCGGAAATTTTCCGCTTGTGCTTCAGCTTTGGATTCAAATTTTATTTTTGTTAATTTAGTTACTCCATCAACTAATGCAGTAACTTCTTCACCGAATTGACGAGTTAAATCTTCTTTACTGATAGAGGTATCTTCGACTACATCATGAAGTAAGGTAGCCATAATCGTTTGATAATCCAGCCTCATTCTCGCAAGAATTAAGGCTGCTGCTACTGGATGAGTAATATAAGGTTCGCCCGAACGGCGCATTTGGCCGTGGTGTGCTTTTTCAGCCACCAGATAGGCTTGGTAACATTTTTCTATTTGCGCCTGCTCTAGATAGCATTTCAGCTCCTCATCGAGCTCCTTAAAGTAGCTCACGCAGTACTCCCTAATATCCAACATGGCGTTTTATACCTCTCGTTGTCAAATTATGGTTTTATGCTTCGCCCTTAGACGCTATGCTTTGCTTAAATACCATAACTTGTTTTCAAGCGGTATATTTATAGAGGGCTCACCCCCAAATGCAAAGTGAATAACTTATATTAATCTTCTTTATCTAAAATATCCGCTTTAATAAAACCTTCTGCAATTTCTCGTAAAGCAACTACAGTGGGCTTATCATTTTCCCACTCAACCATAGGTTGATCACCACGCACAGCAATTTGTCGTGCTCTCTTGGTTGCCACCATTACTAATTCAAATCGATTTGCGACATGCTCTAAGCAGTCTTCAACAGTAACTCGTGCCATAAACTCCTCCAGTCATTATCAACAGACGTAATTTATTTCATCTGTTTCTTGCTCAAACCTTATATTTTACCGCTATGAAAGCAGGAAGGAAAGCAATTTCACTTGTTTCTTTACCTGTCTTTCCATTCGCAGGCGATTTGCTACTACTATAGCCTCTAATTCCGATGCCGCATGCTCAAAATTATCATTTACTATTAAATAATCAAACTCAGGATAATGACTTAGTTCATCCTGTGCTTTTTTCATTCGCTCACTAATTACTTCATCCTTATCTTGACGCCTATTCATCAGTCTTGATTTCAGTTCATCTAATGAAGGGGGAATAATAAAGATACTGATTGCATCAGGAAAAGAACGTCTAATTTGTTCAGCGCCTTGCCAATCTATGTCTAATACTACATCAATGCCTTGCGCCAATCTTCCAGTAATTTGTGCCGTGGACGTGCCATACAAATGGTTAAATACTCTTGCATGCTCAATAAAGGCATTTTCATTAACCATACCAATAAACTCTTCTTCATTGATAAAGAAATAATCTATTCCATCTTTTTCCCCAGGCCTCATTGCTCGGGTAGTGTGAGAAACAGAAACCTCAATAGAGTCAAGTGTTTCTATAAGATATCTCACTAAACTCGTTTTTCCACCACCTGAAGGTGCAGCAACAATATATAAATTTCCAGTATAATCACCAGCCATATAACTCACTCAATATTTTGTATTTGTTCACGCATTTGTTCAATCAGCACTTTCATCTCAACGGCACTTTGAGTTAACTCCACAGAGTCAGACTTTGAACTTAGCGTATTAGCCTCTCTATTTAATTCCTGCATTAAAAAATCTAACCTTCTACCCGCTATTTTATCATATTCTAAGGTACGATTGACCTCGGCAATATGAGTTTGTAGCCTATCAAGTTCTTCACTTACATCATAGCGCGCTAAAATAAGAGCAATTTCTTGTTCTACTCGAGACTCTGGTACTTCAATTTGTACTGAATGAAGGCGATTGAGTAGTTTCTCTTTGGTCTGATTTGCTGATGCAGCTACTATAGCCCGTGAACGCTCTACTTCGCGATTCAATGCTTGTACACGCTCGATTACATGTGCTTTTAAAGCAGTACCTTCCTTTGATCTAGCCTCACTTAATTGCTCTACAGCCTCTAAAAACAACTGCAAAGTGTGTTTACCTAATTCATCTATATCTAATTGACTTGTTTGCACTATACCAGGCCATGCAAGCACCTGACTTACATTCAAATCATTAGCTAAATGATGTGATGCAGCTAATTGATTACTTAAATCGACTAGCGCATTTACCATGCTCATATTTATAAGCATAGACTGATTATTGGAACTTGTATCTTGGTATTTAAGCTGACACTCTAGTTTACCGCGATTTATTTTATCCCGTAATGCTGCTCTAAGATCAGTTTCCATAAAACGAAAAGGTTCTGGCAAGCGAAATGATACATCTAAATAACGATGATTAACGGATCGAATTTCCCAACAAAGTTGACCTGCTTCAATCTGTTTTTGACAACGAGCAAAAGCCGTCATGCTATGAATCATAAGAATACCAACAAATAATAACCTGGTGCGAATATACCCCAATTAAAGGCAGTTGGACAGATATTTACCTTCAAATAGTCATTTTTAAACGCGCATAATTGTAATAACTGTCTTAAGATGAACGCATGCATTATAGGAATGGAGTCCTACGCAAGAAAGACAATGACTAAAATGGGCTTAACCTGAAGGCAATGAGCCTCAGCCCAACCTAGTTAAAAGTTCGAGCACCGAATGAGGTGCAACTCTGCCGTTAACGCGTTATACTTGCCAATTTTACCGAGGATTATGTAATGCGCCCAAGTAATCGTGAACCAAACCAACTTCGCCCTATCAAAATAACTCGAAATTATACCAATTACGCTGAAGGTTCTGTTTTAGTGGAGTTTGGCCAAACTAAAGTGTTGTGTAATGCCTCTGTTATAGATGGTGTACCACGCTTTATTAAAGGCAAAAATCAAGGATGGGTTACTGCAGAATACGGTATGTTACCAAGAGCGACTCATAGTCGTAGCGAAAGAGAGGCGAGTAAAGGCAAACAAGGTGGTAGAACCCAAGAAATTCAACGCCTTATTGGTCGTTCTTTAAGAGCCTGTGTTGATTTGAAAACTCTTGGAGAAAATACCATCACTTTGGACTGTGACGTTATTCAAGCTGATGGTGGTACAAGAACAGCAGCAATAACCGGCGCTTGTGTGGCAATGAAAGATGCAATTAGCTGGATGGTAGAACGAGAAAAAATCCGCAGAATGCCAACTTTTCATTATATAGCAGCTGTGTCTGTAGGCATTTATAGAGGACAAGCCGTTCTAGATTTAGATTATGCTGAAGACGTACTGGCAGAAACAGACATGAACGTAGTGATGAATGAAGAAGGACACTTTATTGAAGTTCAAGGTACGGCAGAAGACAAAAGCTTTAATCGAGAACAACTCAACAACATGTTGAGCCTCGCCGAAGCAGGTATCCCTCAATTAATTGAATTACAGAAAAACGCCTAAGTTATTAATGCAGCCTGGTTGCAATGTCGGGCAACACATTGCCCGACATTGCTCCTCGAACTAACTCAACATTCTTTGTAGGCTCTAAATCCAACCTAGCTAAAATTTAAAACCAAATTACAATAATATTCTTTAGTTTTGGTATACTTGCCCCAAAATAACAAGCAATGGAATGAAATAATGCATTCACATCGTAATATTATTGCCTGCATTATAGGTAATGTTCTGGAATGGTATGAATTTAGTCTATTTGCTTATCTATCCCCTATTATTAGCTCGCTTTTTTTTCCTAATAAAAATGGAATTACCAGTCTGCTCTCTACTCTTCTAGTTTTTGCTGCAGGGTTTATCGTTCGCCCCTTAGGTTCTATTGTTTTGGGTCATTTAGGAGACAGCTGGGGACGAGCAAAAACGCTTAAAATAACCATTTTTTTAATGTCTATTTCGTCAATACTGACGGGAATGTTACCTACCTATAATCAAATTGGCATAGCGGCTCCTATCCTATTGATTGTTTGTCGCCTGTTACAGGGATTTTGTATCGGTGGTGAGTTTGCAGGCTCCATGATTTATCTATCAGAATCGGCCCATGGCAAACACAGAGCACTAATTAGCAGTATGACGAATAACGGCAGTAACATAGGAGTACTTATTGCTGTCGTTGCCTGCGCTATGATGAGTGGTTTACTAGACAGTCAAAATTTTAGTCTATTTGGTTGGCGCATATTATTTATTTCTGGTGGTATTCTAGGCCTCATCGGTTTGTGGTTACGGCGCGATCTTACAGAGTCAGATACCTTCTTAAAACTGCAAAAAAATATCAAAGAAGCTTATTTCCCACTGAAGTACGTATTACGGCATCAACGCCAGCACATAGTACGTGTCATTTTGTTATTATTTATTAGCGCTTGTGGCAGTTATACCCTAATGGGCTATATTTCTACCTATTTACATGAATTTTTACAATTGCCTATTAGTCAAGCTTATCAAATGCAAACCCTGTTTATTATTTTATCTTTATTGTTCCTACCCCTATTTGCCTATCTTTCAGATAAAATTGGTAGAAAACCCGTTTTACTTTTTTCCACCATTGGTTATCTGCTTTTTGCCATACCGAGCTTTTGGCTGTTACAAACAATTCAAGCCTGGTGGGTATTGCTACCGCTCATCATTTTTTATAGTGCCGAACAAGCCGTAACCCCTGTTGTTATTGTGGAAATGTTCCCAGGTAAAGGACGTTATACAGGAATTTCAATAGGATACAATGTCTGCATGGCTTTAGTAGGCGGATTCTCTCCAGCAATTAATACGTTTTTTATTCAGTATTACAACAACACCATGATGGTGGCCTATTACGTGATACTTTGTGCTTTTGTTTCATTTTTAGTGGTTCTAAGAAGTTTGCCGGATAATTATGGGATGCAGAATACTTTAACAGCCGCGTGAACGGATACCCTGTTCCCGGTTGCGAGCAACCGGGCTACTACGCTAAAACATAGACTTATTAATCGCTGCCTCTTGAGCAGTATAAGTGGAAATAATCTCTTTATTCACTAACTCTACCAGGTGCTGATCTAAAGTTTGCATCCCTTTAGCTTGGCCTGTTTGAATGGAGGAAT
>DAIAOV010000140.1 GCA_027437055.1 Legionella sp.
TGCCTTTTTTAGGCAAATGTCATGTCGGTTATTTACCTAATGGTAAAGTGATAGGCCTCTCTAAAATTGCTCGTATTGTTGATTTTTTTGCACGAAGACTGCAAATTCAAGAACGCATGACCGGAGAAATAGCGCGTTGCATTGAATCTGTAACCGGTGCCCGCGGCGTTGCTGTTGTAATAGAAGCCAAGCATCTTTGCATGATGATGCGTGGTGTTGAAAAGCAAAACTCAGTGATGACTACGTCGGTGATGCTAGGAGAAATGAGATCTAATCATAGTAGTCGTAGTGAGTTTTTAAATTTAATTAGTTAAGAGG
The DNA here is from genome assembly GCA_027437055.1 of Legionella sp. Taxonomy (GTDB): domain Bacteria; phylum Pseudomonadota; class Gammaproteobacteria; order Legionellales; family Legionellaceae; genus Legionella. The sequence continues at coordinate 319 of DAIAOV010000140.1, forward strand.
TAGCCGTTCTCATAATGCCATCAACTTAATTTTTATCGCGGACCGGATCTTTGGCTCATAGACGTCAGGCTAAGGTAAGTAACTAGAAAATGGCATTGAGCTCATCATCAGACAACTGCTCCCTCTGGAGGGGGTGAAGGGGCGTTTATTTATTTGCTTAGCCTGACGGCTATGACCCTTCGCCCAACATAAACCAGTACATGCACACACAAGAGCGAACCTAGTAACCTATTTATTCAGGGTAGCAATAGATATCGCTTCCGTCAGGCACGCCTGAATGATATATAATGACATTGCCACCAACAATTTCTATTTTTTCCTTCACACAACGATAACCCGGATAAGTATAATAATATTCACCAGTGGGTAAAGGGCTTTCAACCGTTGTATAAGTATGAGCTTGCTCGTTGACTGTAATAGGAACACTTTGCCAGGTTTGAGTTTCTTTGGTTATTGTGGTGGTAGTAGTGGTTGTCGTATCAGCAAAAGCAACCGTAGCAATCGCTAATGGTAATGCAATAAGTAACATTCTTTTCATTTTGCATCCCTCCGATTTAGAATATTCCCTAAAGTGTGATTCTTATCTCTCATGAGTGATATCTTAGTAATATAGCATAATTTTGATGCAACAGGCCTACCCGACATTACATTGCCATTAGGTTAATGTGAGTTCGAAATAAGGAATAAACGTCTTTTCTATAGTCAAACCCTTGAGTCTAATAGTAGTGGAATGGCGAAGAAATGTTATAGCACGGATATGAGTATAGACGATTTTTGTGCAGATGAATTAATGGAATTACTTACTCGAAAGGCATTTTATACAAGATTTAAGATCCACCAAGATCAGTTACGAGTGGAGACTGTAAGCGTCACGCAATGGGGCTTAACTTAAGAGTTTTGAAGTAACGGGTAAATTGAAGCAAAGCGATAGCGAAGCCCAACAAAATATCACCTAAAGAACTGTTTTTATTTAATTTTGAGGGTTCATTCCGGGAACGCAGGCAGGGGCCCGATTCTCATATACCGATCTACCCAAATAATAGGGAATAAAACCCTTAAGTTGACACCATTGAGCGTTCACGGGATATTTGTCGGGCCAGGGGCCCGACCTAGTTATCGTTTACGATAGTAAAAATTATTCCTCTTCTGAATGATTGTTTATTGCATTAGAGGCTTCGTGTTCTTCTTCATGCGCTTTAACTGCATCATGAGATGGAGTTATTTCAGCAGTAGGTGCCACCTGAGGTTTATCTTTCCACTCAAGTTTCACACGTCCTTGCTTGTCAATGCCTGCAACAAATACTTCAATGTCTTGACCTTCTTTTAATACATCCTCAACTTTTTGAGTTCGGTCATTACAAATTTGAGAGATATGCAATAATCCATCCTTACCTGGTAAAAGATTTATAAACGCACCAAAATCGACAATTTTACTGACCTTACCTTGGTAGGTTTGACCAACTTCCACCTCTGCGATTAAGGCCTTGATTTGTCGTTGAGCCTCTTCTAGCGCCATTTTATCTGGTGAAAATAGTTGCACCACACCTGTATCATCAATATCAATCGAAACGCCAGTACTTTCAATCAAGCCTTTGATTGTTGAACCACCTTTACCAATAATTGTTCTAATTTTATCTTCAGCAACTTTCATTGTAGAGATTCTTGGTGCATGCTGAGATAACTCGCCTCTATGTTCAGATAATGCATTATTCATTACGCCAAGAATATGAATACGGCCAGCCAATGCTTGCTCCAATGCCTGCTCCATAATCTCGTTGGTAATTCCAGTGATCTTAATATCCATCTGCAATGCAGTGACCCCTTGTTCCGTACCAGCGACTTTAAAGTCCATGTCGCCTAAATGGTCTTCGTCACCCAGAATATCGGTCAAGACTGCGAAACGATCACCCTCTTTAATTAACCCCATAGCAACACCAGCAACAGGAGCTTTTAAAGGAACACCAGCATCCATCAGCGCCAAACTGGTACCACAAACGGTTGCCATGGAACTTGAACCATTAGACTCAGTGATTTCAGAAACAACTCGTAATACATAAGGAAAATCAGCAGCTTCAGGAAGAACAGCCATCAGAGCACGTTTGGCCAATCGGCCATGGCCAATTTCTCGTCGCTTAGGACTACCGACCATACCGACTTCGCCGACGGAGAAAGGAGGGAAATTATAATGGAGCATAAATTTATCTTTAGTTTCTCCATTGATACCATCTAGAATTTGAGCATCACGCTCATTACCCAAAGTAGCTACAACTATAGCTTGAGTTTCACCGCGAGTGAATAAACAAGAACCGTGAGTTCTTTCTAGGAATTTAGTACGAATAGCAATAGGACGTACTGTTTTATGGTCACGTCCGTCAATACGGGGCTCGCCATTTAAAATACGATTACGAACTGTAGAACGCTCTAGATTACCAAACATCTCTGTAATTTGCTCTGCTTTTAACTCATCATTTTCAGCTAATAAAGCAGCTACAGTTTGATCTCTTAACTCATCCAAACGTTGATAACGCTGTTGTTTATCCTTAATCAGATATGCCGCTTCTACATCATTTTGGCACATTTCTATAATTCTGGCTTGTAAATTAGTATCAACTTCAGCAGGTTTCCAATCCCAACGAGCTTTACCGCTTTCAGCAGCTAACTCCTCAATTGCTTTAATAACCCCCTTCATCATTTCATGACCAAACATAATTGCGCCACGCATAATGTCTTCACTTAGTTCTTTGGCTTCTGATTCAACCATTAAAATTGCATCTTTAGTGCCAGCAACTACCAAGTCAAGTTTAGACTCTTCTAACTCTTTTCTACTTGGGTTCAATAAATAAATGCCATCTCTATATCCGACACGCGCAGCACCCACTGGACCATTAAAAGGAATACCAGAAATGGCTAGAGCAGCGGAAGCACCAATCATCGCAATAATGTCCGAAGAAACATCAGGATTTAAAGAAAGAACTGTTGCAATAACCTGTACTTCATTATAGAAATTATCAGGGAACAGTGGACGAATTGGCCTATCAATCAAACGTGAAATTAATGTTTCATTCTCACTAGGTCTTCCCTCACGCTTATTAAATCCACCAGGGATTTTTCCTACTGCATAGAATTTTTCTTGATAGTTCACTGTGAGAGGAAAGAAACCGCTATTTTCAGCACTCTCTTTCTTCCCTACAACGGTCACCAACACTTGAGTACCATTCATGCTTGCTAATATGGCACCATCCGCCTGTCTTGCTACTTCACCAGTTTCTAATACTAGAGTGTGGTCACCAAATGCTATTTCTTTTGTAATTTTAGCCACGTACTGTTCCTCATTAAGTAATTATAACGAAAAAAAAGGCGCAGAAAACTTCGCCTTTTTTTAAACGATTGAATATGTTTGATACGTCTCTATAAAGATCATAACCTCAACAATCAATAAGAATCTCTCAATCCCAAACTTTGGATTAGTGTCTGATAGCGAGATTGATCCACACGCTTCAGATATTTTAACAACTTGCGGCGCTTATTAACCAAGCTTTGTAAACCACGTCTGGAATGAAAATCTTTTTTATGATCTTTAAAATGGTCAGTTAAATATTTAATACGGCCAGTAATTAAAGAAACTTGCACCTCAGGTGAACCAGTATCTTTATCGGCACGCTTATATTCTTTAATAATTTCTGCTTTTTCCGCGCTATTTAGCGACATTATATACTCCTGGAACTAAGCTAAGTATTCGTTCAAAGGCGAACATTCTATCAAGGCATGATAAATGAAACAAGAGCTTGAAATTAATTTGTGCAAAAAATTTCATATTTACCCTCCAATTTACATAATTTCGTATGTCTAAAAGGCAAGTAAACGCTTTGCTTTTAATCCACCATTGACTTGTCGTTCACCTATTCCAATAAATTGTGACTGCTCATTATAGAGGCGGACACAATCTGCCACTTCAACATTCATCTTATTAGCAATAATTCTGCCTTGACGAATGGCATCTACCTCATCGTCGGATAAGATAACTTGAGACAAGTAATCAACTGCTTTATCCATAGGAATCAAACAATCAATTCTTTGTGTTAAAGACATTTGTTCTAACTGATCCAAAGTATACATTGACATCTGTTGGAACCCCAAAGTATATATCCTATGTAGTCGAACTACATGAGCTCCTACTTTTAAATCATCTCCAATGTCTTCAACTAAATTGCGTATGTAAGTGCCTTTACTACACTTCACTGTTAATGAAAATTGCTTTCCATCAAAACAATCTAAATTTAATTCATTAATTATTATATCCCTGGCCTTACGCTCTATTTCTATACCTTTCCTTGCTAGCCTATACAGGGGTGTACCGTTATGTTTTAAGGCAGAAAACATTGAGGGCACTTGTTTCAAGTGTCCTTTATATTGCTCTAAAACTTCATGTAATTGCATTTTAGAAATAGAATAATCATCAACTTGGCCAATAATTTCACCTGTAGAATCAGCTGTATTTGTTTTTATCCCTAGCAGCCCTGTAGTCTCATAACATTTATCAGCATCAAGCATATATTGGCAAATTTTAGTTGCCTCTCCAAAACAGATAGGCAGCATGCCGGTTGCTAAAGGGTCCAGACTACCAGCATGGCCCGCTTTTTTAGCGCCAAATAATTTTTTTGCTTTTTGTAAAGCTGAATTAGACGACACTCCCTCAGATTTATTAAGCAATAGAATTCCATCTAGAGCGAACGTATTTTCAGTTACTTTCATCATCATCGGGATTCGGGGCATTTACCTTATCAATCAAACGGCTTAGCCGCTCACCATACTCGATAGATTCATCATACACAAAATGAAGCTGGGGAACAGTTCGCAGAGTAATGCTACGAGCTAAAGCGGTACGTAAATAACTTGCTGCTGCATTTAAAATATTAGTTACTAATTGCTTATCTTCGTTGAAAACAGTGAAATATACTTTTGCATGCCCTAAATCAGCAGATACCTTGACTGCTGAAATAGTGACAAAACCTTTTAAACGAGGATCTTTTATTTCCAGAGGAATAATCTGAGCTAATTTACGTTGAATCATCTCAGCGATTCTATCAGTTCGTTTAAAATTATTACTCATCTTTATAAATCACGCTTAATTTCAACGGTTTCATATACTTCTATTAAGTCACCAGGCTTAACATCATTGTAGTTTTTTACACCGATACCACACTCAAAACCTTGACGAACCTCAATGACATCATCTTTAAAGCGACGTAAAGATTCTAAGGTACCTTCATAAATTACTACGTTAGCTCGCAACACACGTATAGGATTATTACGCTTAATAACACCTTCAATAACCATACAACCTGCAATTGCACCAAGTTTTGGTGATTTAAACACATCACGTACTTCAGCAATACCAACAATTTGCTCTTTAAATTGTGGAGCAAGCATGCCTGTTAAGGCACCTTTTATCTGATCTACAATGTCATAGATTACACTGTAGTAATGCAGTGGTATCGACTCTTGTTCCGCTAAACGCTTAGCAGTATTGTCTGCTCGAACATTAAATCCTATCAAAATTGCACTAGATGCAATAGCTAAATGAACATCAGACTCAGTAATTCCACCTACACCACTAGAAATTACCTCAACTTTGACTTCATCATTAGACAACTTCACTAATGCATCAGATATCGCTTCTAAAGATCCTTGGACATCCGCTTTCAGGACAATATTCAGTACTTTAGATTCGCCGGCAGTCATATTTTCCATGATGCCTTCTATAGATGATTTTTGACGTCTTGCCAATTTAACATCGCGGAATTTTCCTTGGCGGAATAAAGCAACTTCTCGAGCTTTCTTCTCATCTGCAACAACCAAGGCTTCATCACCTGCATGAGGAATTGCCGACAAGCCAAGAACCTCAACAGGAATAGATGGTCCAGCACTATCAACTAACCATGGCTCAGGCCCGTGTCGCTGCGGCGCGGGGGGGTATCAGCACGGCGCAGTCGCAACTGCGTTATGCCCGGGTAACGGCGCCTTTCTCCGGGATTATCACGCGCAAGTTCATGCAGAATGGGGAT
>DAIAOV010000141.1 GCA_027437055.1 Legionella sp.
ATAGACTGGGACTTAACTTTAATTGGTTCGCTAAAGAATAAATTATCATAGGGTCAATCATATCTTTATGCGTGGGATATCTGCCATGTAGTTGAAAAAACTTTAACATAACGGCAAATGTTAATCGATGTTTCATCGTGCTGTTCAGTTCAATAAATTGCAATTCTTCGGCATCTAAACTGAGTACTGTTTCTGGTAGAGACACATACATGGACATCAAAATTAATTTCCTATAAGTGGTGGTGTCGGCAAAATAAGCGCATCTTAATGCTCAAAAAATGGAGTGTCAACCATTATTTGGCTTTGATTTAATCTTTTTTCATTTAACCAAATTTAATTCGGAAATTATTAACATGAAATAACGGTGGTATGTTTCTAACATTTCACAGGATAGTAATGGTTCTGAAGTTTATGATTTGGTATACTAACTAAAGTTGACTTGGTTATCTTTTTTCCAAAATGGCGGCAAAAGGCAGGAACCGTAAAATCCGGCCATTTTGTGATGCTGGCCCAATCCGTTCTATTCAGAGGAGCTGGTTTGGATACTGTATGGCCTCAGCTTATTGCACTGGCATTAATTGGAGGTGTTTTTTTCTATATAACTGTGCATTATTTCCGTAAAGCAATTAATTTATTATGACTCAAGTTCTGTCAACTTAAGTTCATTGCCCTAATAAAGAGAAAACGGTACATATTCTAAAAATAGAATTTCTAATATGAAAGTTCAGGGCGTAGTGAGCAATCTTATCTTATTTAAGATCAATTCAGCATTAAAGTTACACTTAGATTTGCCTTAAATATGATGTGAGCATTTATAATTAAGTCTGATTATTTTGATAATCAGACTTAATGTTATTTCCGTTCCCTTGAATACACCCGTTCACAATGTTATATAATGGTCTATATTTGATCACCACGTTGGAGCGTTAATAATGAAAGTACTCGGAAAAATGCTCAAATTTATATTTCTAATTTAGAGCCTGTATTTCTACCATAGAAGAACTTGTGATTCCCAGGCGACTTGCAGCCGCATAAGAAAGATCTATAATTCGCGTACTATAAAAGGGGCCACGATCATTAATACGAACCACCACTGTTCGTCCATTTTTTACATTCTTAACTCGTAGTCGGGTATTAAATGGAAGCGTAGGATGTGCAGCCGTCATAGAATACATATTGTATCGCTCTCCATTAGATGTCTTATGATGATGGAGGCGTTTACTATAAACCGAAGCTAGTCCTCGTGCTTTATACCCTTTTGCAGATCTAAGAGGTGTATATACTTTACCCTTAACTTTATAAGAAGCTATTTCATGTCCTAGAGGCTTTGTTTTCATACAGGCGGTTAAACTAAATAACAATCCTGTGATGACAAAATATTGAACAGTTTTAATGGCTAATCTCATACTTATCCTCAAATACCTAATGAGCCTGGAAACATAGCATATTGATTAAAGTCTGGCGACATATTCGTTGAATACTGAAAATACTATCTAATGCTGGATCTTTTAAGATAGTTAATCAGACCTAATATGATCACTGTGCTCTATTTAAATTCTCAACAAATCCTTGCCATACTTAATGTGGTTTGCATATTTTTAACACATTTGTTGCGTAACAATAACATGTGATGTTCTATAATTATCCAAGACTGTTGTTCATAATCTAAATAGTGGTGCGTGAAGAATAGTTCATGAACAAAAGCCCCATCTTTTTAAAATTGGGGTAATGAAAGGTGGTTACTATGATTTCTTTAAGAGTATTTCGTCAAGATCCTTACATGTTATTACGCTATCACATTATATCTTTGGGAGTTATGGTCTTAATTGATGCATTACTCATTTTTTGTGGGCGCGGGTCGTTAAAATTTACATTTTCATTATGGTACCTGATGCTTGTTCCTCCAGCAATTGCATTTGGTTCTATTTCAGCAGCGCTTATTCATAATGCCACACATGGTAGCATTAGGCCACGTTGGTTGAATGGAGTTGTTGGTGAAATTTTTGGGACTCATCAACTTTATGGTTTTGCCGGATGGGCAATACAACATTACATTCATCATTTATATCCAGATGATTCTCAAAAAGATCCACATGCCCCAGGTATGCTACCATTTTGGAGTTTTACTTGGAGAATGCAAAAACAAACACATGCTTGTATTCGGCGTGAATATTACGAAAACCATGGCCAATCTGAAAAAACAAGGCGGATTTGGGCTGTTAGACATTTAATTTGGATATTAGTTTATTTTTCTAAAGTGTTGTTTTGGTTTTTATTACTTGGGCCTAATGTATTCGTTTGGTTTTATATTCCATCATTAATATCTAACATACTATTTTTTGCTCATTTTAATTATTATACGCACCGAGAACGAGAGGATGGTACGGTGGATATCCTTAATTTAGATCATAATCTCTATTACAAAATGGTTAATTTCATTGCTTTTGGAATTTATTTCCATAAATTACATCATACCAATCCTGCTCTGTTTAATCCCAAAGGGGCTGTAACCAGTAAATCCCCAACTCTTTAATTTTCTTGGGTACACTTCGGGGTACCCTTTCATTATTCAAGCATGATGTATTGCTGCGATTAAAACACCAATACCTAAAAGAAATAACAAACCACCACTTAATGCTTGTTTGTTTTTAAATCATACAAGCAATTTAATACAGATATTGTTTATTTAATAATCTCTTAAGCATCTAGATGTTATTATCTGCCAATTAGTTATTTCCTAAGAGAAGTTAGATGCAATTTAAATCGAATTATTTTAAAGAATCCAAGCCAATTAACTCATTCAAATGGGTAATGGACAATTGCACCGTTCGCGTTATAACAGAAGAACAGCATGATTTTATCAATAGTGACGCTGGCCAGAAGCTTATGGACAAACTGTTTGATAGTCAAAATCAGAATCAATATTTAAAAGTAGCTCGCCAAATTGAAGAAATAATGGAGACGCTATCTAACGATTATAACTCTTCACTCGGCTATCAATAACTGTTAATGTTGGGCAATTTGTTGCCCGACCTCTATTTGAAATTATTCTGAACTGTCCCATAGTCTGGTACAGTTTTTACCTTCTGATTTTGCCTTGTAAAGCGCCGAGTCGGCATGTTCAATTGATTCATCAATAAGACAATCAGGTTCGATAGATGACAGACCTATTGAGACACTGGTAGTTATGGTTTTTGAATCATCTATATTAATCACTTGGCCAAAACGACATTCTTTATGCGCATCATCAATAATATCCTGGCGATCATGAGGGAGTTTGCAAATCAGCGATCTAATAATTAAATTATACCATTGCTGGTGATTATACAGCGCTTGCTCACATTGGGATATAATATCCTGCAGCTCTTCTCTGTGAATTTTAGACAAATCCATGATATTTCTTTTCCTTTTGACTTAACTCTTCGTAAACTTATCAAGATGACGAAGAGTTATTTTTTTTGAATTTTTTTTGAATAATCAATTATAGGTTGAAAAAGTGCATCAACTAAATCCTTAGGTATGTTGTATAAAAGTGCCCATTCGTAATATTGCTCGAATTGTTTTTTCTCTCTATTAAGATCAACTATAGGCAAACCTTGCTCTTTCTTTAATGCTCCGATTTGTAAAATGAGCTCTTGCCTTTTGGCCATATTCTCTATGATGATTCGATCAATCTTTTCTATCTCAAGTCGCAATAAATTGATTGCACTCATTAAACTGGCTCCTGCCAATGACGAATGATATAACCGTGCTCCAATTGAGACGTATCGTTAATTATTGCAGGAATTTGTACTATATGACCACTTCCTGGGGCTCGTTCAATTTGATGTCCATTTTTATCCATAATAGCTTCTAATTTTACTAATTGATTACCGGCCGGCAGCATAATTTCAATCTGATCATTAACAGAAAATTGATTTTTAGCTTCAACGTAAAGCATTTGGCGACTGGAGTCATAATCAATCATTTCACCAACAACCTGTTGTCTGACTCCTGTCGTATTGCGATCTTTGTAGCTTTGAAATTCCTCTGGTACATGGCGGCGATAAAAGCCTTCGGTATAACCGCGTAACGAAAGTCCTTCAAGATCATCCATTAATTTCCAGTCAAATTCTTTTCCAGCAACAGCATCGTCAATGGCTTGGTGGTATAATTGAGCCGTTCTAGCTACATAAAAATCAGATTTGGTTCGTCCTTCTATTTTTAAACAATCAATGCCCATCTTAGTCAGTGTTTCAACATGCTGAATTGCTCTTAAGTCTTTTGAATTAAAAAGATAAGTACCATGTTCATCCTCTTCTATTGTATTCATTTGCCCTGCTCTTCGAGGATTCTGTTCAAAAACCCAACTTTGTTGCGCGACGTGTGTATTACCCCACTCATCTTCTTGTCCCTCATGCACTTCATACTTCCAGCGGCAAGCATTAGTACATGCTCCTTGATTTGGATCGCGATGGTTAAAATAGCCTGATAATAAACAACGACCAGAATGAGCCATACATAATGCCCCATGGACAAAAACTTCCAATTCTATATCAGGGCATTGTTGTCGAATATTTTCTATTTCCGCCATTGATAATTCGCGGGATAAAATAACTCGTTCAATACCTAATTTTTGCCAGAATTTAACACTTGCATAGTTCATCACACTCGATTGCACGGACAGATGAACTATTTGATCAGGCCATTGCTCTCGTACCATCATGATCAAGCCTGGATCGGTCATGATCAATGCGTCAGGCTTTGCTTCAACTACAGGCTGAAGATCTCTTAAATAGGTGGAGACTTTATTATTTTGCGCAATGATGTTACTCGCTACAAAGAATGTTTTTGCTTGGGCATGTGCTTCTTGTATAGCGCTTACCAACTTTTCATGAGTAAATTCATTATTGCGGGCTCTTAGACTATAACGAGGTTGGCCTGCATATACTGCATCAGCACCATAGGCAAAAGCTCGGCGCATTTTTTTTAATGAACCAGCAGGAGATAAGAGTTCAGGACTTTTCATAGTAATCAACTGACAAAAAACGATGCGGGGAATTATAGTTATTTGGCTAAATGTCAGTCAATAGCGTTCTGACATAAGAAAAGCGCTTTAACAGTAAACTCTGGTGTTTGAACTCATCTTAGGTATAATCGAAATAAGACACTTACTCTCAGGAGCCTTATGTCTACTGACTCAAGTTTTAGTCATAATTTCCATTCTTGCTCTCATTGCGCCCTTCATTTTCTTTGTGAAAACTCAAGGTACAAACTCATTGTACACACCAGTACTTTAAAGCGTAAAGAGTCACTTTATTCTTACATGGATCCTTTTACTTCGACTTATGCTGTTCGATCAGGAGCAATAAAAACATATCATGTTGATATTGAAGGCAATGAGCGTATTAATCAATTTTATTTGGCTGGCGAGTTACTTGGTTTTGAGGCTATATCATTGAATCACTACCCTTTTTCAGCAATGGCTATTGTTGATACCACTCTCTGTCACTTATCTTATAAGAGATTGTTAGAATATATTTCTGCTTTTCCCCAGGGTTACTCCACTATTCTTGAGAAAGTAACGAAACGTTTTAACTATGGACAATATTTAACATTACATACATCCGAACAAAGAGTTGCCTCTTTTTTGTTAGAGTTCTCACAAAGAGTTCAAATGAAAGAAGATAATCCTGAGTTTGATATGATTATTCCAAGACAAGATATTGGTCATTATTTGGGACTTGCACCAGAAACAATTAGTCGCCTTTTTTTGCGGCTGCAACAAGCCCGTCTTATCAAAGTTTCTAATAAAAAAATTAAACTACTTAATGTAGCAAGGTTGAAATCCATTATTCAAAATAGTTCCTGCATCATCCAACCTTAAAAATTGCTTTCTTGATCTAAATCAATGTTTTTCCATTCCTGGCTTTATATACTTTTCTTACTCCATCAACATGGGCGTGAACAGTTACGAGAAGCCAAAGGAACAATAAATGAAAAAAGCAGATATTCCTAATATCATTTACGAAGTTAAAAATTACTTTTTAAATTTACAACATTCTATTTGTGAATCGTTAGCCGCAGAAGATGGACACAAAGATTTTGAATTATATCCTTGGAAAAAAAAGGGATTTGGAGAAGGGGTTACAAGAGTCATTAGTAATGGGGATGTTTTTGAAAAAGGTGGCGTCAATTTTTCTCATGTCTATGGAGATAAGTTTCCCTCTTCTGCAACCGAAAAACGTCTTAATTTAGAGGGATGTCCATTTCAAGTTTTGGGAGTATCGTTAGTCATACATCCAAGCAATCCTTATGTCCCCACTTCCCATGCGAATGTACGGTTATTTATCGCGGAGCCGACAAATGGTGATCCTATATGGTG
>DAIAOV010000142.1 GCA_027437055.1 Legionella sp.
ACTTTTTCAGCTGTCTGACCCATATTAAGACCAACGACAGGATCAGTAAGACCTCTTACCAATGCAATAACCGGAGCAAGAAATGAAGGTCTAAATTGCGTAATAAGCCCCACTTTCTGTCCCATACTTTTAGCTGAAAACCAACTCGCTAACCACGAAGCCATTTTTTGGTTAAATAATAAGGGAGCATGGCTCATGGCATCGGTTCCACCAGCAAGAACCAAATTACTTCTGCCACTAGCTATTTGGATGGCAGCATTATCAATCGCTTGCATTCCGGAAGCACAATTTCTCATCACTGTAAAAGCAGGAACCTTGTCTCCACAACCCAAACGTAATGCAATGACTCGTGCAATATTGGCCTCATCAGGACCAGGCATAGCACTGCCTATAATGACTTCATCAAGATTAGATGGTAAAAAAGGCTGGCGGTTCAACAGCGCTGTTCCAGCAGCTACTGCCAAATCAGATCCAGAGAATGGACCAATTCCTTTTGCTTTAAGAAACGGTGTACGATTGCCATCAACAACATATACATCTCGACCACTTAAATTCGACTGCTGTTTCATTAGTCCTCCTTAATCGGGCCTGAATTACAAGTATTTACCTAAATTTATTTAGACACAAAGATTAGCAGTAATCTTTAAATTTTGGAAATTTTATATTGATTTTATAAATGGAAAATTAAATTTATTATATGTAATACAAACCCTGGAGAATTAATTTATCAATATAGTCCAGCGCAGTTTTACCCTTGTCTATATATTTTTATCGGATCAAACACCTTATGCGGGCCACAGACCATAGACATGATATAATAGCATTCTATTACGTGGACAATTTATATACTCATAACAGGGAACATACATGTACAGCAGTAAATCTACTCCTTTATCCGATATAAACCCTCTCGAACTGCCCGAAATCGTTTCAAAAGTTGCAAAACACCTTCAATAAAATTAATGGGCGTCTTTTTTAATTTACTATTGGTGCGACAACGTAAATTTGGCAGATTACAATTTTACTGTTGATTTGGATGTTATTTCTGAGTCCAAGGGATTCTCAATCTTTGGAATAAACATACATTTAACTGATGCCCTCGTATGGCATTTACCTATTTTGCAGGATCTTAAAAAATTGTCTACTGTTGCAATAAATTCATCAAGTGTTGATTCAATATTTTTATAAGGCTCAAGGAAATGAGATAAACTTTCCATTGTTGAGACTGGATCTGTTAATTGCGGTAAATACTTATTTAATAATTCAACCATATCATCCAGACTAGAATCGATAAAATACCCTAGTTTTGCAAAGGTTTCTCTTTCCAAACGTTTCAATACGTCAGTCAAGGTTATATTATTTAATAAAAGCCGATTGGTAATGTATTCATTTATATTTTCAATAGAGGGCCAGGAGTGAATCGATTCATGATGCCGAACTCCATCAAGATAGTCTTTTCGTAAATTGAATAATTCGTCATTTAAATTAAGAGAGCTTAAAATAATATGATTACTTATAACCTTGACAAAATCCTCACAATAAAGAGCATAATCATCAGAAAATTTAGCGTGGAGTATGAGTAACCCTACAGAATGCTCTGAAAATTGTTTTAATGATATGCTGTTTTTTTGATTAACCAGTGAGTATTTATATAAACCAACAATAAAGCCAAAGATAAATAATGGCTCAGGCTCTTGTCCTTCATATAAATGGTTTCTAAATAAATCAATTAAATTTGTTACAAATAAAATTGCTTCATTTTCCTCAGAAGGACAGATTGTTTTTGCTAAGTGCTTTAATAATTCAATATACCACATGATTACACAATTAATTTTTTAAGTAGTATGTGTTAACACATTTTTTCAAAAGAAAACATACTATGTACTTAGTTTGAACATTAAAAATGGTTAACTGTAAATTTATGAACTTTAAGCTGCATAGTTATTGACGATAATTAAATACCTGATATACTCCGCAACCATTGATTGGAGAGATGGCCGAGTGGTCGAAGGCGCTCCCCTGCTAAGGGAGTATGGGAGAAATCCCATCGAGGGTTCGAATCCCTCTCTCTCCGCCAATCAACGCGCCCGTAGCTCAGTTGGATAGAGTATTTGGCTACGAACCAAAGGGTCGGAGGTTCGAATCCTTCCGGGCGCGCCAATATTCGACTCTTTGTTTAGAGTGAGATCTTGGCTCTTTGGCTCTTTCCCATTTAAGGGGGCAGCTATAATCACCCGCAGAGCACCTTAACACGCACTCTGTAATTTTCAAAATTCTTAAATCCATAAGCCCTTCGTTGTATCAGCTTATCTAATGTTTCGATTGGTAGTGCCAAAACTTAGGAAACACAAGGCAAGAAACCGTGATACCAATAACACATAGAACACCCCCAGATATCAAAGCCGTAGTAAGACCAAAACTGGTTGCTATGATACCCGCCCTAGTATCGCCTAATTTAGGTCCACTTAAGTAACTGATCATTTCAATACCTGCTAAACGTCCGCGAAAGTCAGTAGGTATAGTGTTATTCCATAAGGTACTGCGGAAAATACCACTAATGCCATCAAATGCACCTGACAGCGCTAGGAACAATAAAGCCAACCAAAGAGAGTGAGATAGGCCAAAACCAATGATGGAAACACCCCATAGCCCTGCTGAAATAGCAATCGCTTTACCATCGTGAGTTACTTTGGAAGTCCAACCACTTACTAATGAAATACAGAGAATGCCCACAGCTGGTGCAGCATAAAGTAGCCCCAAAGTTTTAACTCCCCCAAAATATTGGGCCATGGCAGGAAGAAGAGCATTAGGCATAGCAAAAACCATGGCAATAAAATCTACAACATAACTGCCAATTAATTCCTGACGACTAAAAGCAAACATAATGCCTTGTTTCAATGATGACAAAATAGAAGGATGTTCTTTTATCTCAGGTTTAGGAATGCTATGCATTAAACTCAAATTAATCAAAGAAATGAGGAATGTTACTAAATCAACAAGATAAGTAATAACAATTCCATATTGAGCAATGATAATTCCTGCTATGGCTGGAGCAATAATCATGCAAAAACTAAATTTAAAGCTTCCTAATGCCCCAACATTTTTATAATCTTCAGGCTGGACAATCTGCTGTATCACACTATCAAAAGCCGGTCTATGAAGTCCGGTAATAGCAGACATTACTGTAGCAACAATAAAAATGATTGCTAGGCTGGGCTGTGAATAATATGAATTTAACACTAAAAAGCAACAGCTTATAGCAAGCAGTAATTCACTAATAATCAGTAAAGCCCGCCTATTATAACGATCAGCAAATACCCCCCCAATAAGTGCGGTGATGAGTAAAGGCAGTAGCTGAAATAAACTGAGCAAACCCACCATTAGCGTAGATTGCGTTAAATGATATATTTGATATGGAAGTGCGACACTAGTTATCATAGTGCCTATAAATGAGATAAATTGCCCGAGAAAAAGCAGCCTAAAATCACGATTTTTTTTTAGTAGTGATAAATCCAATAACTGGCTCATAGTGAACAACCGAAAGTTTAAAATTGTAATCCAGAGGTGTGTATTCTATGCTATATCGTATATATAATCCTATTTTTCGATCAAAAAACTAACGCTTAACTCTCCCAACACACCCATCTCTCTCGGCTATCCCATCCTATTTATAAGTTTCATTATGATCCCCATTCAATTATGAAATCAGCAAACCCGCTTTAAATTAGCAAGTTCTCTTTTTTTGTTCAATTATTGCAGAAATATTGGTTTCTAATTGCGTAATATTTTTTCCTAATTCATCGAGCCTCCGGTTAATAGGAGTTAATTTTTCATAAGCAGTTGTGATAGAATACTCATATTGCTTTTTTTGCGATTCTAATTCTTCTATTTTTTTAATATCTTCACAATTGAGTATTTCACTGTTTAACGCATTGACTCGCTCCTTCGCTAGCAAAATTTTTTCTCTAAGCTGATTTATCAAGTCTTGAGCTTGTTTATAGGAGTTTTTAGCTATATTTAAATAGTTTTTTTTGCGCGCTAATTGCCGATGGTAATTCTGTAAACTTTGTTGTTGGACATGTTTGTCATTTACAGTGTTAGGCTGGGATGAAGAAGACATTATTTAACCAAAGTATTGGTCTATATCTTCTAGTTTAGCAGAAATTATTTATTTAACGTTTCACGTTCAACGATTCACTCACGCTTAACTGATCATCTTCAGTTGGTTTTTCAATTTTAAGTGCCCGTACTTTACTCGTTACTTCTTGAGATATTGGTAACTCAACTACGGTCTCCACCCCTTGTCGTACTGCCTCTTCACCAGCAGTAATCTGAGTACTTACTTGATCTATTAATTGATCTACAATAAAACCTGTTTCAATAGTGGCTGTCTCTTTAAGTTCTGCGTCAGGTTGTGATTCTAGATCTAAACTAACATCGTTTTTCTCCTTAGTCATTGAGCTCATAAAAGCTGATTTAGTCTGATCCAATGAATCAGTCAATGCCGCTTTCCTAGCCTTAAAACTATCGTCTAACGCTGTTTTTTCTGCCTCATAACTAGCACTGGTCTCTGAATATTTTTGTATCTCATGCTGATGTTCTTCTTCGTTGTCCGCAATAGCTTCTGCAGTTTTACTCGCGGCTAATGCTGTGACTACGCCTGTTAGCACCGCTAAAGGAGGTATAGTTAACGCAAGAAAAACGGTAATGGCAGCTCCTAATAAAATCAGTGTAGTTCCAGCAAGTATTGTCCCAATATTACGTCTCAAAAAGGTTGTATCTTTATCAGCAGGTGCCTTAGGAGGAATGAGCTTTTCTTTTTCTGCTTTGATTTCTTTTTCAAGGTTTCTTATTTGATTATCTAATTCCAGACCAAAGCTATCGTTAATACAATTAGAAATTACAGTTTTAATATCTTGCTTTCCATATTGTTTTGCCATAAGTTTAGACGCTGGATCTTTCTGCTCAATGTCAACCAAATCTCGTAACTCTTTTGCCTTATCTAACAATCCACTACGTATATAATCTGGGGAGTTCTTTGGTAATTGTGCGGCATAAGACTCTATCTGATCGGCTAAACTTCTTAAGTTCCCCTGAAGAATATAAACCTTTTGATAATTTAGTTCCGCTATATATAAACCAAAGATCTCTTCCTGCACTACTAGACTCATTTCCAAACTATCTTCTGTATAAGAATCAATATCATTTATTACATCATTTTCTATTTGTCTCAAATTAGCTAGTGCTTCTTCATCTCCCTCACATTTCTTTATATTATCATTCATAAATTTTTTAAGTTGATGTAATTTAGAAGCTTTTTTCTCAACATAGTCAGTCAACTCAGATAGAGTCATATCGTCATACTTTTCTTTCTCACCCTCAGGATTATCTCTTAGGACACGTAAATCCCTTGCTTGTTCTTTGCATAACTCACTATGCAATAGGTCTCGACTATTATCAATATCTACATCAAAAGATTGGAGCTCCAATCTCATAGCAAAATAAGTTAATTTATTTTTTAATAAGAGCTCTTTTTTGATGTTTTCATCTAGATCTTGTTGTTCAATATGAGAATTAATTTTTGTATAAATTTCTTCAAGTCTCTTTTCATACTCACCAGATTTAAAAAAATCCACATCTGATGATGAATTCGCTATCACACCCCTCAGATCTTGGAGAAGATCAGTATTATTAGGCATGTCCACCATCAATGCTCTTAATTCTTTTAATTGTTGCTGTTTAAAATCCCGATTATCAACATTTGAATTAACCTGGATTCTTCTTGATAGTTCGTTAAGTTTTTCCATCGAAATGGAATCATCATTAAATAATCCCTCCAGTAATTTACTTAAATTTTTAGAATTAATTAATCTATCTACTTCTGTGGGAACGCTACCCGCCTCAATTTCAGAAACCTTTGGGTTCTTATTCCCTTCCATAAAAATAGGATCACTTAAGACGGTCACTTCACGCTTGTTTGGAGCAAGAGTAGTGTTTTTTATAAAAGCAACGGTAAAAAGATGTTTACGCTCTTCAACAGAAGGAATTTTTTCTCCTGTTTTTAGTTTCGTTGGATCTGGATCGTCTCTTAGGCAGCTAATAGCAAGAGCACAATAGTTTCCATCATCATCGGTAAACGCTATACGTAAGGAATTAAATGTGCCTTCTACGGTTCCTTCTTGCGACGATAACATTGCTACTTCCGTAGATTTGCGGCAAAAAAGCATTGAGTCATTATTTTCGCCCCAACCTATTGATTTTATTAGGACTGCTAGCTAACC
>DAIAOV010000143.1 GCA_027437055.1 Legionella sp.
CATTATTACTCGAAACAGTATTTATTTTGTCCTAAATAATATTTGAGTCAATGAAACTAAATGTTTTTCGTAAATATATAGGTTTATAACCGATCTAATTGAAATAAATAAAATCATATTGACTTCATGGTGAACTGAAATGCTATCCGAAAATGAGGGTTACGTACACATTAGGCCACGCACACACTAAGCCTTTGATAAATGATTGGCAATAAGAAAGCAATAGATCTATATTAGCCCCTTATAATAGATTTGATATTGCAGTCAGCTAAAGGCAAAAAAAATGTTTTTTCCTCAGATTGAACTTCGTTCCTACCATACAGAACAAGCGAGTCATCACCATAGCCATGCTCAGTTAGTACTTCCGGTTAGAGGGTCGCTAGAGCTTCAAATAGGCAACAAGGCCGATATTATAAATGCACAAACAGGAGCATTTGTTGCTTCAGGTGAACATCATAGTTTCTCTGGGAGTGAAGATAATTTATTTGTGGTAGTTGATTTTAATCAAGAAGATTCCCCCATCAGTATCATGCCCTCTTTTATTGCTATAAACCCGGTAACCAAGCAGTTTCTACAATTTGCACATTATTATCTGCTTAACGGAAACAATGATTTACTCTCTCATACGCTAATTAATAATTTATTGCTGAATCTTCTTTCGCAGCCCATATTGTCCAGTCTGGACCTATCTGTTTTAAAGGCAAAAAACTGGATTGATTTGTATTTTTCTACGCCAATAAACCTTGATCAATTGTCACAACATTGCCATTTAAGCACCAGTCAATTGCAACGACGGTTTAAAAAAAACACGGGGCTCGGGCTTGCTGAATACTGGCGCCATAAGAAATTAACGCATGCTAAATTTCTATTATCCACTACTTCTCGTACTATTTCCTCTATTGCATTGGCAGTCGGCTATGAGAATTTACCTGCTTTTAGTCGGCGTTTTCATACTGTATTTGGCATGTACCCCTCAGAATGGCGAGACATGACTCTAGCAGCAAAGAAATTGCCTCTCTCGGATAACATGTGATAGATAATATTTTGATAAATTAATAACTATCTATAATTCACTTAGCTTCGATTTTATAAAATCGTTGTTAGAAGGTATTCATCATTATGAAAATCGAAAAAAATTCTCGCTACATACAAGGATTATCGTTCCTTATTTTGGCACAAATCATGGTGGCCATTAACATTGTTTCCTCCAAATTTCTTTTATCAACAATGCCTATCCTTTTATTATTGACCATTCGTTTTGCAGTGGCTACAGGGATTTTATTGCCCTTACATTGGTTAACTCCTGCAAAGAAATTTTCGCTTAAATACCATTTCGCCCAGTTAAATAAAAAAGACTGGTTTTCTATTCTTGCACAAGCGCTAAGCGCAGGTGTTTTATTTAATTGTCTTATGCTTCTGGGATTGCATTACACAGATGCCAATGCTGCTGGAATAATAACCAGCGCCCTACCTGCTTTGATTGCAATTATGTCATGGATTCTTTTAGGCGAAAAAATATCAGGTAAAAAAGCAGGTTGTGTCATTATTGCCACATTAGGGCTTCTAATCATTGCTTACGAAAGATTACATGGAGATCAACTTAATCATTCCTTCATTGGTGATGCTATTGTTCTTCTGTCCCTTATTCCAGAGGCTTCTTATTATATTTTATCGAAAGTCAATCCTATCCGCTTGCCGGTTTTTCTTCTCTCAGCCCTCCTTAATGGAATTAATACAATTTTATTATTATGTATCTCTCCTTTCTTTTTTTCTAATAACTCTTCCATAACATGGTCAGGCTGGATGATTGTATTTATTCTTGGTTTAAGTTCCGGATTATTTTATGTTTTTTGGTATCAAGGTTGCCAAAAAGTTGATGGGTTAATGGCTTCATTATCTACGGCAGTAATGCCCGTAGCTACGGTAATATTTGCAGGAATAATACTTAATGAACAATTGACTATGGGACAATTGATGGGTATGACTTTGGTTATTTGTTCTGTTGTGATTTATGCGAGGAAATAAGGAAATATATCTTTTATTTTTGCTGTAACCGCTCAGGAAATGGCGTCAACCCTAGGTCGGGCTCTTTGGTACAACCTAGGGTTTTGCTTACGTCCTGCAGGACAAGGTGCAGGACGTAGAAGCAAGTAGTCATAACCTGATATGTATTAATGTGTTGCAGGTGTTGATGGTGCAGAATTAGCTGGGGGAGTGCTTGAATTAGTTGCCCCACTTGTTGTTGATGCTTCTTTTTTTACATTACCAGAGCATGATGCAGCAACATTATCAATAGCATCATCATATTGCTTATCAGTCATATTGTCTGATTGCTTTATCAAATCCATTAATTTAGGTTTCGCACATTCGCAGTAAGCAGTGGTAAATTTTTTATCTTCATCTGTTTGTTTAGGATAAATCAGATTCCATCGGTCTTCACAATGCTCCATCACATCGGTATCTTTAGCTTCACTTAAGCCAACTTCTTCTTCAACAGAATCCATAGCGTCATGCAATAAAGTTCTAGACATACATAATTGTATTGCCTTTTGTAATGCTTCTTGTGAAGGGGATTGTTGACCTGCTAGTTGGTTCGCAGCACACGAACAGTATTTTTCCCCAAAGTTTTTAAAATCCACTTTATCAGCAGAATCATTGATTTTTTGCATCCACGCGTTTGTGCATGAAGTTAAAAGGTCTTCCTCTGCATATACATTAGCCGATAATGAAAGCAATCCCACGACAGATACAGCCAATACGTGTTTTACAATAAAAAAACTCATAGCTCACTACTCCTTTGATTTAGATAATAAAATTCCCTGTATTGAGCATATCTGAAGTCCTTCTCGTAAGCAAAACCTTTACGGGAATGAGCAGTTAATGGCGTCAAAACGTAGGTCGAGCCAAGGGCTCGACCTACGTTTTGACGCCATTACATTTGAAGTGAGAGTAAGATCAGATGTTTAAAAATTAATTTTAAGCATCTGATCTTATAAGAGATAAGACTAAGCTACAGGTGAAATAAGTGTCGGCCCAGGTAGTTCGTCACTTTGGTTTTCATCAGATTTTTCTTGATGCAAATCTGATAAAGAATAATTTGCTTTATTTATAAATTGTTCCCCTTTACTTTGAGCAAAGAATAGAGGCGAGGTACCTTTTATGGCTGAATATGCCAAAAGCAATAGAATTCCAGGTATAATTCCAGTACAAACCACACTAATAGCCACCATAGTGGTTTTGAAATAACCCATCCATGCCTCGTCACGATGTTGTTTTAACTCAACATCCGATTTCTTCAATGATTGTGTAAATTGAACAATACGATCACTAGGCAAAGGATTAGTATCCTTATCGGTTAAGTCAACTAACAGATTTTGTATCACAGTATATTTAGCTATTATTTTAGTATACTTTTCCTGATCTGCAGGCAGCCCCGTGAATGAAGACAGGTCCTTATAATGGGCTGGAGTGAAAGAAGGATTAAGTTTTAAAGCCTCCTGTTTCAAATAAGCAGCATAATTTTCAGTCAAAGGAAGTAATTTATCATTTATAAAATTAACACACGCTATTTCCTTAGACGACTGTAATTTCACTATTAACTCAGCTTGCTTTTGTTGCTCAGCTTGTAATTTCTTAAGTTGAGATTCAGTATTCTCAGTGCTGACTGCTGCTTTTACTTGCAATTGGTTAATATGCTCTTTTAATGACGCTAATTGTTGTTGTAACTCTCTAACTTCTAGCTCAAGTCGTGCTTTATCTTGCTGATGAGCGTTACCTGCTAATTGAAGTTTTTTATTTAACTGAGCTTCAATTTTCTCTTTTTCAACAGTCAACTCACGTCGGGCATCCTTTAATGCTTCCTCGGCCTGCTGTTGTTGACTCCTCAACTCCTGCTGATGTCTTTCAGCAGCCAAGCGTGCAACCTCTTGCAACTTCTCTATCTGTTGCGCGTGATCGCTCTTTAACGAAGATAAGCTTTGTTTTAAGTCCGTGATCTGTTCTTCCAGTTGGGCTTTCAACTCACCAGAAGCATGCTCGACCGCCTGTAATTTTTCCTTAAGGATGTGCTCTACTTGTTCTTTTTCAACAGTCAACTCGCGTCGGGTTTTTTCTAATACTTCTGCTGTCTGTTGTTTCTGCTGCATCAATCCTTTTCTGTACTGTTCTGCAGCGGTTTCAAGTTGCGTTTCCAACAAACGAAGCTTCTCTGTACTGGTACGATTTAACAATGCTATGTCGCCATGCAATTGCTCAATAGTCAGCGAAAGTTCTTCTTTTTCCTTTCCATGTGCTATTTTTTCTTGCTCTAATTT
This sequence comes from Legionella sp., assembly GCA_027437055.1. Taxonomy (GTDB): domain Bacteria; phylum Pseudomonadota; class Gammaproteobacteria; order Legionellales; family Legionellaceae; genus Legionella. Next base: position 4,314 of record DAIAOV010000143.1, read on the forward strand.
TACATCTAACTCGTGTTGTAATTTATCTATATCAGAGTGAAATTCTTTTACAGCTCTCTTTAGTTCTGCAAGTGCTAACTCTTTGTCCTTATGCAACTGAACAACCACTCGCTGTAAATCGATAATGTCAGGATTATCTGCGCCTAAAGCAATTGCTTGAGCCTTAACTTTCCTGAAAAAATCAACACTCATGCTATCGGGTTTATCATGCAAATCTACTTTCTTTTTAAAGAGTATTTGAGCAGCTAATTTAATTACTATCTCTTGATGTAAAACTAATTTTCTTGGCGTAAACTCTAATTTTTCCTTTCCAACAAGCTTTTGTACATGTAGATGCCCGTTTGTAAGGCTAGCTAAATTATCATAAACTCTATTGAGCTCAGCAAAAAAAACATCTTTATTCGGTATTTCTGCATCTAAATAGCGATCTAAAGCAAAAGTTTTATCAGTCATCAATTCTGTAAGTACGTCTATAGCCTTGAGTGCCGCTTCATTCTCACTACTAGTTAAGGCCAAAATACTATCCTGCAATGCCTTCCCTACTGAACTCACGGTTACTGATTCAATTCTTGATAAATTATTATGTATAGTACGTAAAAAGCCCGTTACCTCATCTTCCTCACTTAGTTTTTCCTCCAGAGCTCTTAAAAAACTATCCAATACGCCAACAAACTCTTCATTTGAAGTTAAGAAATACTCGGACTCTTTCTCAAGTTTAACTGTTTGGTCTAATAATGCACTGTAATGAGAATTAGCGGTCTGCTGTATTCCTAAACGCAGCATTTTTTCACATTCAGCAATTATCCCATTAATAGGATTCTCAACTGCAACTTCTTTAAAACTTTTTAATGTATCAAATATTGTATCAATTTCTTTTAATAAATTAGTTTTAATTGTTTCAGATAAATGATTACGCAGATATTTTTGACTAATACTATCCACAAAAACTAATAGCGCTTGAAAAGTAACTTTTCTTTGAGGCTCATCAAGTAGTGCCTTTATTTTGACGTTATTGTCTTTAAAACCTTGGAATAAATTGTTTAAGACTACACTGAATTTGCTAGTTAAGGCATCTAATTGATATTTTTCATCATCTAATGAAAATTCCATTTGATCATGAAGATATAATGAGGCATGTTCCGCATTGACAAACTGACCATCCAAACTCGTGACTATAGTATCTAACCCCATAGAGTTATGCGCGCCATAATGCACTAATCGTGTTTTGGTTCTGGAATATTCTGTTCCTAAATAAGCATAGCCACCCTTAGAAAGCAATTTATAAGCAGCATCATTCTCATGAACACGCTGGTATAAATCTAATAACAGCTTAGAACGTCCTGCCTGCGATTTATTTAAAAAACTATTAGTAAGCACATCCAGCTTAGGGTGTTCTAAATTAATTTCTTCTGTTGGGCTATCGAATAATCCAGTGTGTTTATTGATAAAATTAAATAATTTTCCTACAGTCAATTGTTGTACAGTGGATGTATCATTAGCCCCACTCTCAACAACAACAGGATGCAATTGTTGCGTGTAAATATTTCCACTCGCAGTACCATGATGTCCAGGGGTGACAATAGGCGTCAAGCCATTAGGGATGATAGGTTTAAAGCAACGTGTTCGTTCATCACGAAAAATGAGCAACTCAGCAGCGTTGCATGGGGGTTTTAGGTAAAATCTATCATCTCGCCAAGCAATCCCTGGTATGTACATATAACGCCCTCCAGGAACAGGATCCATAAGAAAGGCATTCACTTTTGCTTTACTAAGCCGTGTGAATAGATTAGTTCTTACATCTTCAGTTTCTTTAACATCTTTAAAGAACTTTGCAACAGCGTTTCTAGTATAATAACATGGTGATTCGGAAAGAATGGTACGCCCTTTCAACCGCGAAGTGCAACAGCGGTTATAAAATGAACATGTACTAGAGTGAGTCAGGTGAAGTTGATA
>DAIAOV010000144.1 GCA_027437055.1 Legionella sp.
AATAGTCATCCCTGCATAATCAACAAAAAGCTTTTCACCGGCCACATGAGTTTGGCGCATATTTACCGATAGTGTGCCTTTAAAATCACGATATAATTGGCAAAATCGACTATAACTTATTCCGTCTGGATGAATTGCTTTGTATTCTTCCCATAAAAGCCATAGCGTCATGCCTTTACGTTTCAGTTCTTGATGAATCTGCTTACAATCTGGTTGCGGTAAACGTGCGCTGATTAACTCTGTTGGGAATAATAGACCTTCTAATTGCTCATCGTCCAAATATTCAGGTACAGGCCAACTCAAACCAGCAGCTGATGCACGTAACAAATACAAACGGACTGATTCACGTGAGATATTGCAGCTTAGTGCTACTTTTACATTACTTAATCCGCAACTATATTTTAACCGTAGAACTTCTTTGATCTTTCTCATATCCAGGCGCTCCATTGGCATCTCACTTTCTCCCTTTTGTTCTTAAGAAGAAAGCGCTAACACAGATTATTTAATCTGCCAATGTCACTACCACTCGATACCGCAATTTTGAATTACAATCACCTGCAACCTTCAATTACAATTGACTGCAATTTTGAAGTGTAATCAGCTGCAATTTTGAATTCCATTCACCTGCAATTTTGAATTCCATTACGCACTTTACAAGTTCACAACAAAATGCCCTCCTCTCACAATATGAAAATACCTTTGGAACGCTGTAATTCTTCTTGTATAAAAATGTTAATTATTACCCAACTTTAACCGAAATTTCTTACCGTTCAATTCAATCGTATCTCCTGAAACCATCTTTTTTCTTTTCTGTTTTTCTATTATACCGTTTACCAATACAGTGCCCGCAGCTATCATATCCTTAGCTTCTGCTCCACTCGAGGCAATACCTTCAAATTTAAGAATTTTAAAGAGTTCAACATATTCTTTATTAATGAAAACATCCTTCATATTATTTATTACTCCAGTAATTATGAGTTGTCGCAATCTTTACTTTTTAATGACCTACCTATTCCTTCTTGAGCTTTGGCTCGAATTTCAAAAAGACCATCTCCCATTAATTCTGTGTGAGGGGATCCAAGATTTGTCCATGGATTTCAATTAGCTCTAATAGCTTAAACATCCGAGCTTGAATCTTTGGCGGCATATTTAGTATAGCCTCTTCAACAGATTCATTATAAAACTCTACTTTCCAAGCCCGGGAGCTCTAGCAGCATAGGAGTGTTCATCACAATTAATAACTATATCATCTGCATCTGTCCTGGCTCTCTTCCTTACTCTCTTTTCGTATATGTCTTTAAAAAGCTGGGAAATTTCATGCTCTGTTTTTAAAGTTCGATCGTAAACAATGAATAATAACTGATTAAGCTTGTGAGCTTCAAGACTACGCAAATAGGCATTAAACTCCCGCGCTGCATTTGTTTGAGCGTGATAACGATATAGAGAAAACCTGGTATTGTTTTTACAGAGGCAGTGGACAAGCCTTTCAAATTTTTGTCGTACTTCTTTAACAGTGATAGACCTTCTTTGCTCCGCATAATTACTTTGCTGTAATACATCCAAAATTTCTCTGAAGTTGTCTAAATGTACCTGACTCTCTCTGTTGCAACCATTAAATCGAAGAGTGCCTTTAAGTGTCGCAAAAATATCACGTAATAAATAGCTATCAGATATTGCCTCGAACTTCGTATTGCCATGCCAAATTAGTAAATTCAGAGCAGTATGCTTTGCAACGCAATCAATTAACATTTCCTGTATCGCAGGAACACCATTTGATCTTGCAGCAAGTCGCACAATTTGAGCAATAGCTCTTGTATTATCATCTCCAGGATATGGGTATGATCCAGGGCGTTGCAAGTTTTGTATCAAAGCATCTAAAACTTGTTGGTTCTGTTTGGTTGATAATGCGGCATGATTAATTAACTCAACCACCGCGTAAACATTAGGATCATCAACGACAAAATTTTGTAATTTAATATGCTCAAGGATATTAACCAGAAAGCCATCATCATTTTCCGGCCCCCTCGCCTGGTTAGCTTGTTTATATACGGCAATAGCAAGTGCAATAGAATAGCTAACATCCTGCGTATCCATAATTTTATCAATTAATTTTGAAAGGTCCGTAGCACTTAAATCAGTTACATAACTATCAATATCTTGATAAGGAAAAATGTTTTTAGCGGCACTATCCAACAACAAATCAAATCTATCAAATCGTCTTATATGACTGTAATCAAAATAATCTAGAACCTGACATGTCCTCATAATAGCAACACTTGCATATAGATAACGTTCATTCTGTTGCCGATTCGCATATTGATAACAGGCGATAAACAACTTCTGTTTTAATGTACTGTCTTGACACTTGCGATAAAGATGCTCTAAATATTCCTTTGAGTTACGCCGTTCCAAATGGCTAATAATAACATCTTGTTCATAGGCAGGAAGAATAAAAAAGAAATTTAAAAATTCATACCCATACCAATACTCACACAGTCCAAAAATGCTTTTCATTTCCTGACGAATGGTTGCATATTGCGCTGAATTTAAGTGAAGATGTTTTACTAAAGGTAATAGATGAAAACTAACTGGCGTGATTCTACTTATATCTTTTTGAAGCAAATTCGTTAAGTTATCTTGTTGATCTTTTGATAATTGTTGCCAATGCTTAGCAAGAAAATCAATTTTTGGAGCGACATTCCGCCATCTCAAACCAGCATCTCCCGAATAGAAGCTAAGATCTGAATAGAAACCAACATTTATAGTTAAAAAGTTAATGACGTCATTACAAACAACATGAATCGGCAGTTTACTGAGTGATAATCCATCTACTTGATAATTCCACACAAGCTCTGCAATTAACTTTCTGTCTTGTTTGGAGGTTCCTGATCCATAGTTAACAAAGATATTTATCGAATGTTGATGTGGTACTACGCCAATTGATTGACTATACTGAGCTGCCATCATCAATTTGGTTGCATTAGGGATTGCTGGATTATTAAACAAAGTCCAAAAAGTTCCCCCCATGAGTTGTTTTGAAACCTTTAGTAACAAAATCTGTAAACTGCTGGTTGTTTGGGGATGATAAAATAATCGATAAATAGCCCCGGGTAGAGGCAGTAGAGCAAAGGCATAATTTGGAGAAAGGAACTCTAAAATATATTCCTGAGCACCTATTGGTAAACACGCTAATCTACCTGCTTTTTCATTAAATTGCTTAGGCTCCGTCAACTCAACTACTTCTTCATCTGAATTCTGTAATTCAATCACAGGCACAATGCACCCTCTTTTTATGGTAATTAAAAATACAATAACTGTATGCCATACAAACAGTTAGATCAAGGATTGGTGTGTGCGTAGCCCCTATTTTCAGACAACATTAGTCCCCATTTTGAAATTGTAGTTGTCATTATTATCATTTCGCATACTTCATTTAACGCCTTAAAAGCTTGTAATCTGGATTATTTATTATTTCTTGTACGGAATCATTCATTAGAAAGCCTATTTATACTGACCACGTCAAGGCTAAATGTACTATTATAAAAATATATAATCTTCTTGACTAATAACAAGGAACAAATTATGAGTACTAATCCTAAGTTAGTTATTATAATTGCAGTTTTAGTTTTAATAGCGGTGATCTTCTTACTTTTACCAGAGTCTGCTGCAGATAAGAACCACCATGAAACGTCTAATAAAACCACTACGTCATCAAAAACAATGAAATAGCGTTATGAGGGAAGGAAGTGTTGGGCCAGAGGAGCCCAACTTATAAGAAATCGCTTATCTTTTCTTAGCAAACACCGCTTTTAAATGTTGATTGACCATATCTACAGCACCACGGCAAGCTGGGGTCTCAGCAATGTCATTTAACATTAAAAAGTCATGTATAGTACTGTGAAAACGAACAGCAGTAACATGGACTCCTGCGGCATTCAGATTATGCGCATACGCTTCGCCTTCATCACGCAATACATCACACTCGCCATTAATAACCAGTGCAGGTGGTAAGCTCTTTAATTGATCAATACTCGCCTTCAGCGGGCACGCAGTGATTTCTTTTCTTTTTTCTTTATTAGGTAAATAGTTATCCCAGAACCATTCCATTGCTATCTTGGTCAGCCAAGGTCCTTCAGCAAACTCCTTATAAGAACCATTAGCAAAATTATCATCAGTTACTGGATAAATAAGTACTTGATAATCAATTTTTGGACCACCACGTTCTTTTGCCAGCAAGGTCATTACTATAGTCATGTTACCGCCCACACTATCTCCAGCAACGGCAAAGCGAGTAGTATCTAAATTGAAGTCTTTGCCATGTTCTGCGATATATTTAGTTGCAGCATAGGCTTCCTCAATCTGTGTTGGGTATTGGGCTTCTGGTGCTAAAGTATAATCAATAAATACCAAAGCAGCATGGCTACCAACAGCGATCTCCCTAATCAAACGACCGTGAGTCTCAATACCACCAAAGACCCAACCAGCACCATGGTAATACATTACTACCGGTAAGGTCTCCTTGGCTCCTTTGGGACGAATTATATAGATATTCACATGGCCAGAAGGACCAACAGGAAGTTTATGCTCTTCTACATCAACATCTGGTTTTTCAGTAGATAACGCTTGTAGGTTATTAAAAATTGATCGCCCTTCCGAAACGGGAAGATCATATAATGGTTTGCCACCTGCTTGTTTTACTTTTTCTAAGAAAGCCCAGGTATTTGGCTCAATTCTTTTACTTAAGTCCATTTTCATATCCTTAATGATTTTCAATGATTTATTAGCAGTAACTCTATAGTTATAGTCTTTTTGAATTGAAAATCAAGAGTTGCTTTGGATAATTTTTAACTAATATCAAGAACCTGATCTCAAAATAACCGTATAGATGTCGACTTTCGTCGGCAATTCGAAAATGATCAAAATCGATATTAATAAATTCATGTAAATAATGTACTAAAATTTAAATATGACGAATTAATGGACACTAACATGCCTTTAAGTTATAAAAAGAGTCCTCAATTATCAAGCGATATGACTAAACTCAAAAAAGAAATTCATACACTTACCTCGAACAATATCCCTGTAATGAAACAAATACACCAGGGCAGTGCTTTCTTATCCACTGTAACAGGTGGCTTTGCCAGCTATGTTCATCTACTAGGAAATATATTCTCAGGAAGTAAAGACATTCCAGTGATAGGTTCTTTCCTGCAAATGGTCGCGATGATTCCAAAGTCTATAGAAATGCTCAGTGATCCTAAGAAATCCATCGCCGAAAAAGTTTTTTCTATGTTATTTCTAGCAACTATAGTTTCCCTGGCAATAGCTGCATTTATTGTAGGCTCTTTATTTGCAGCAATAGTAGGAACAGTGATTGCATCTATAGTGAGCGTAATAGAAGGTCTTGGTCTTCTTGGAAAGATAATTGAAAAATATCAGATATCTTCTGCCTACACTAAGAAAATTGCCTTTAATGAACTAATAGATCAGAAAAGAATCCCAGAAGATAACCAATTTAATGAGTTATTTGAGGTAAGAGCGGTTGAGTTACAAGAAGCAATTAAAAAAGACTATTTAAGTAAGGAAGAAAAAGAAAAATTAACAGAAGAACTCAATTTTATTGAAGAAACCCTTAAGAAAAAGAATATAATAATAGGGCAAGATGAGAAAAGCACCGCTTTTAAACTTCGAAATCTCTATCAAGAACGTGAAGAACAGCTAGCAAAGTTAATAAAAAAAATACCATTACTCAAATCAACATCAGTCTCAAAGGATGCTTTATCAGAAGATTTTCAGTTGTTACAAAGTGACATTTTGCGAATCGACGAGCAAATAAATAATATTACCGCTACGGCTGAACAGCTTAATGCCAAAAATATGATCGCCACAGAAAAAACATTATTGTCCATAAGTTCTTTCAGTATTGCTATGGCGGGCACTTTGCTATCAGTGATCGGTTTAATGATGTTTGTAAGTTCCATTGCTATGCCTGCCGCCATATTGGGGGCTATAGTAGGTGTTGGTATAGGGCTTGCGGCGATAAGTTTAGGAAAATATATAATAGAAAAAATTGGTGAGCATCAAGATGCAAAAAAACAAGAACAAAAAGAAACGATGCAAAAAGAATCTATTTTAGAAGAAGCGCTATACGAGTATGAAAATCAGCTTCAATCTAAGATGACACCATCGCTGGACTCTAGCCATTCAAAATACATGCAAGACTTATTAACAAACAAGCCATCTAATGAGCCATCA
>DAIAOV010000145.1 GCA_027437055.1 Legionella sp.
AACAGCCAAATATCGATTGTCTTTTGTCCTGTAAACACTATAATTGGGAAGTTTTCCAGTTAATCGTGTTTCACCACGTATTGGTATCTTACTAGAACCAAAATAGTAACTAGTATCACTAGGCAGCATAGAAATAATAGAGTCTAGCATAGAAATATCAATATACTGTCCTATATTAGTTTTTTGCCTACCATAAAGAGCCAATAGTATTCCATTACACGCCATCATGGCACTTGCCATATCTGCAAATTGCATTCCTGGAATAAAAGGCATTCCGTTTTGCTCACCGGTTAAGCTAATTACACCTGAATAAGCCATAATATTCAAATCCTGACCAGCTGTCATTATATTTGGACCTGTTTGTCCAAAACCTGTAATTGAACAATACACTATTTGAGGGTTAATCTCTTTTACTGTGTTATAATCAATACCTAAACGACTAGTTACTCTTGGGCGAAAATTCTCTATTATTACATCTGCCGTTCTTACTAACCTGTAGAAAACCTTTTTACCTTCTTCGCTTTTTAAATTCAGAGTCATACTCTTTTTATTACGATTTAACACCAAATGCCGATACCCTATTCCGTTTATTAATGGGGGTAAGTCTCTATTAAAATCGCCTTGATTAGGTGGCTCAATTTTTATTACCTCAGCACCGAAATCAGCCAACATCAAAGTACAAAAAGGTCCCGGCACAAACGACGATAAATCAAGGACTTTTATACCTTTTAAAGGTGGGGTCAAATTGATCACTCCTTAAGAGTTAAACTATTAGTGCAGCGAGAACAGTTACAAGTGCATACCCTGCAGAATTTTCATCCCATACTGGTAACCTTTATCAATTGCTATTAAGTTAAGCTCCAATACTTTCTGTTTATTCCTAAACTTTTGTTCCACAGCAGATTTAATACCATCTAGGCTAATAAATTTTGTTATTGAACTCAAAGCCCCCAGAATAACCATGTTGGCCGTTGAAATATTTCCTAGTTCCCTTTCTGCTATATCGGTAGCTGGTATTTTATAGACATTCTTGAATTTTTCTGACACCTGTATCACTAAAGAACTGTCGATGATCAAAATAGTATTCACATCTTCTAATTCACCGAGATACCTTTCTTTAGCTTGTTCAGACATAAGAACTACAACATCGGGTTTAATCGATTTACCATAATCTATTTTATCGTCACTTATTATGACTTCCGTTCGGCATGCTCCTCCTCTTGCAGATGGACCATACGATTGAGATTGGGCAATTTCCTTGTCATCATAAATCCCAGCAGCGGTCGCTGCTATAATACCCATAAACACTATGCCCTGGCCTCCAAAACCTGCAGCTACAATCTCTTTTCTCATCTAAACATTCTCCTTTATCCAATAACCTCTAAAGCCATATCCGGACAAGTATATTCACACTGCCTGCACATAGTACAACTGTCGTTATTGATCACCTCAGGAATTAAATGACCCTGCTTACCCCTTTTTGTAGATATTTGTAAAACTGTTTTGGGACACACATTTATACAAAGCCTACAGCCTTTACATATATCCTCATATATTTCTATTTTTATATTTCTTGACACACTACCGCCTCCTAAGTTACAGAAAAAGACCTACTTCGTTTGAAGTTTCTTAATCTTATCATATATTTGTTGAGCAAATTCAGGTTTTACATTTTCATAAAAATCACCAATAATGTATTTTCCTTCCTTCTCTTCTTCGGTAAGATAAGCAGCATCATTAATAGAAATACAATTACTCTTGAGATTGTTCATAAGCTTAACCGGATCACCGGTGCCTTTTATGTACCTTCCTGCCTGAGTAGGACATAAGCTGATAGCATCTATTAATGCAAAACCAGGATGTTCAATTCCTCTTTTAATTGCCCTTAATAACTGCCGTGGCTGAGCTATCGTCCAGCGGGATACATATGTTGCACCTGAAGCCCTGGCTAAATCACAGGCATCAATTTTTTGTTCTATGTTTCCATAAGGGGAGGTCATAGTTGTTACCCCTACTGGTGTGGTCGGAGCAACTTGTCCTCCCGTCATTCCATAAATTTCATTATTCACCAGAATTACAGTTAAGTCGATATTACGACGGGCCGCGTGCATAAAGTGATTGCCACCAATTGCCAATCCATCTCCGTCACCCATAAAAACTACAACTTTTCGTAATGGATTAGTAAGTTTAAGACCGGTTGCAACGGGCAACGCTCTCCCGTGAAGTACTTTGATGAAATCCACATTTAAGTAGGAACCTATCCAACTACTACAACCAATTGCACCGACCGTTGCAACATTATCAATAATACCCAACTCATCTATAGCTCTAGCCGTCATTTGTAGGATTATACCATCCCCACAGCCCGGGCAAAACATAAATGGAAATAAATCGGTTCTAAATAGTTTTTTTGCTAGAGTATGCATAACTTATTCACCACCCATTATTATGCTAAGAATTTCGGAAGGATTATGGTATTGTCCACCAAGCTTAGGTAAAGATACAACCCGGCAATACCCCTGGTTAACTCTCTCAATCTCAAGTACAACCTGTCCTGCATTCATCTCCGGGACTATTACTCTTTTGGCTTGCATTAAGTATTTTTTAATTCTTTCCTTAGGAAACGGCCACAAAGTTTTGAGTTTTACGTTTCCAACTTTATACCCCTTTTCTCTTGCTGTCTTCACGGCATTCAAACTAGACCTTGCAACAGAACCATAAGAAATAACAATTATTTCTGCATCATCAATAAAAGTTTCTTCCAACTCCGCTATATCATCAACATTATTTTCGATTTTATCTATTAACCTATTATTAAGGTCAGACGCGATTTTTGCATTTTTTTTGTTGCTAACATCAATTACTTTAAAACCGTTTTCATCATGAGGCGTTGATAGAATGCTTAATTTGTAACCCTCATTAAAAGCCGGCATTGCCATTGGAACCCCATTAGCATCCGATTTATATATTACGAACTCATCAGGAGGGCAATTGGGCTTTTTTCTCTCAACCAATTTAATTTCTTCTTGAGATGGTATAACCACGCGTTCTCTTGTATGCGCTACAATTTCATCTGTTAAAATAAAGACTGGCGTACGATATTCTTCTGCTAGATTAAATGCCCTAATTGTCAAATCAAACATTTCCTGAGCATTAGATGGCGACAATGCGATTACGGAATAATCGCCATTAGAACCATACTTTACCTGAAATACATCCGCCTGCGAAGGTGCCGTTGCTGCACCTGAGCTTGGACCACAGCGCATTACGTTCACAAATACACAGGGAGTTTCCATTACAACTGCGCAACCCAAGCTTTCCGTCATTAAACATATCCCTGGCCCACTGGTAGCTGTCATAGGTTTGGAGCCTCCCCAAGATGCACCAACTAGTGCCATTGCTGAAGCTATTTCATCTTCCATTTGTAGAAATACCCCCCCAACTTCGGGAAGTTTATTTGCCATTATTTCAGCTATTTCCGTAGAAGGGGTTATAGGATAGCCTGCAAAAAATCTACAACCCGCTAATAGCGCAGCTTCAGCGCATGCCTCGTTTCCCTGCAAAATTTTATTCTCAGCCATTCAGTTTCTCAACTCCTTTTTGGTTCCCTAGGTAAGCCTCTTCAAAAATAGAGATCATATCTGCTTCAGTTGTTTTACGCGGATTTGGAGCAACATTAGCAATTGCAACCACTATACCAGCTTTAAACCTGATATTTAATTTAGCATCAAAATTAAAACCATTATCTACTGTAAACATAGGACGTTACCCCCTTATACTCTATGTTTTTCAATTACATCCTCGTTGATTTCCAATCCTATACCAGGTTTGTCGTCCAATTCAATATAGCCATTTTCAAATGACTTGATAGGCAGTGGAGTCAAATCCCACCTCAGTGGATTCCTTTGATCTTTAGACCAGTCGCTTTGCATATGTTCAAAAATAAAGCAATCCTTAAATGCAGCTGCCAAATGTAAGGATACTGCTATACATACTGCGGATGAACTACCTGTATGAACTAAATAAGGTACATTGAAAGAACTACTGAGACCATGTATTCTTAGACACTCCGTAACTCCACCAGCTCTACAAACGTTCGGTTGAATAATATCGACCTTGCCTCTGACAATTAATTCTTTTAGTCCATATCTAAGGAAATGCGCTTCACCAGCAGCAATAGGAATATCCAGACACTCAGACAACCTCCTATAACCTTCATAGTCATGCGGTGATATAGGCTCCTCGAACCATCTAATGTTGTACTTCTCCAATTCTTTTCCGATCTTTAATGCAGTTTTGACGTCATATCCGCAGTTGGCATCAACCATAAGTGTTATATCATCTCCAACATGCTCTCTAACTGCAGCAACAGCCATCACATCCGTCTTATAACCCTGACCTATTTTAATTTTCATTGCGGTAAAGCCCTGATCAACAAACTTCTGGGCTGTTTCCAGCATGGTTTCCATCCCTCTAAATCTTATGGAAGATGCATAAGCCCAGATTTTGGGGTTACTATTTCCGCCAATCAATTTATATAATGGGAGATTTAGCGCTTTTCCTTTAATATCCCATAACGCTACGTCAATTCCACTTATGGCTTCAATATAAAATCCTTGGTAATGCCCCCTGTTCATCATCGTCCCAAACATCAATTCCCATATTAATTCAGTATCCATAGGGTCTTTGCCAATAAGTAAAGGTTTTATGTATTCGACAATATCTCTAGTAGATGTGGGAGAGAGCCTAACCATACACTCTCCATAGCCCGTAATACCTTCATCCGTGGATATTTTCACTAATGTAGTACGATACTCTTTAAATACTACTTTTTCTAACTCATCCGCGTAAGGAATACTGATAGGTGCCTTAATTGGATTCTTTATAGGCACTACTAGGGTCATTGCTTCCACGTTCATAATCTTCATAAAAAATACCCTCCATTTTTCAGCATGCTATATTCTATATATTGTATTCTACATGTTTTGGCCAATTCCTTTTTTAAAATTTATAATTTTCTGCCTTTTTTTATGGGCAAAATTACTACTGTTTCATAAAAAAGTACTCCCAATGTCAAGACAAATGCCAACTTCTAATATACAATCCGTTTATTTTTAACAAATTTCATTGGTACTTAATTAACTCCTTTAAACAACTTTTTTTATAAGTCTGTTGTTTTTGTTTCTTGATTCTTTATAACTATAACCATGGTTCCTGAATACATATTAACGCTACCTGAATATTAGTTAAGCGTTCCCTGAAAATTAGCTGAAAACGAAACAAGGACAGATATAGAGAAATCTTGGCTGGCGCCAAGCCTTTTGGCGCAGGCGGCTACCTAGATGCACTTATGCCACCAGAAAGTTTATACTTTTCTGCCCTGAAAATTAACGAACTAACTCAATGCACGTTTTGACAATAGAAAACTAAACCCTTGGGTTCCCGTTCTTTTAACACTTTTTAATCATAACAGAGCCTCCCAGGGCTATTTGTTAACGGATATGAATTTTTATTAATTAGCTTAAGCCGTTTTCTCTTGGACAGTTACGGTAAGACCCAAGGACTTCAGTCTTTTGACAGACTGACAAATTAAGATATCTTCTTTCCGTTGGTCAAAATAGTCAAATCCTAAATCTACATATTCTTGTTTTCGCGTTAACAAGATATGTACGAGGGATAGAATAGTATGTCCGACAGCTATGGCTGCTCTATTTTTTCCGTGTCGGGCAGCAATACGATGATATTGAGCAGATAGATAAGTGTTTTTCTGTCGTGATGCAGCCCGTGCGGCCTCAGTTAGAGCACTTCGTAGCTTCTTGTTACCCTTACGCGTCTTAGCCGACTTTTTCTTTCCCGCGCTTTCATCATGACCTGGAGTCATTCCTGCCCATGAACATAAGTGTCCAGGCGTAGGAAATCGCGACATATCCGTACCAATCTCTGCTAAGATTTGTTCAGCGTTTCTTTTACCTACACCGGGTATTGAATCTAATAACTCCAGGTCTTCAGAAAAATGGGTCATACGTTTCTCGATTTCTTCGTCTAATTCGCTAATCAGCTCATGGAGGTAATCGATATGGGCTAACTGTTTTTCCATCATGAGCAATTGATGTGCTCCTAGTCGTCCTTCCAACGCAAGTCTCAATTCTTCTTTTTTTGACTTTAACTTCTTTTGAGCAAAATCTGCTAATATCGTAG